>CAYYWK010000586.1:0-2452 GCA_964475345.1 uncultured Desulfobulbus sp. | reverse complement strand
CTTCCATGCCAGGTCGAACTTATCCCCGGCCAGTCTCTGCAGCCTGTCGCCTGGCAACGCCACCAGGCGGCTCTGCTCGACAGCGACAACGGTCGCATCGTGAACCCTTCCAGGAAAGACCGCCCCCTCTCCGACCGGTGCCCCTGGATCAAGCAGGGCCACGACCTGCATCTTCTCTGCAAAACCGGTTTTCTTGCGTACGGCCAGCCGTCCCGTCACAAGAAAATAGACGACAGTCGCCTGATCGCCGCCCTGAAACAGCGTATCCCCAGCCGCCAATTCGACCTCAGTCAACTCGGCGAGGAACACCTCCAACTGGTCGTCACCGGCAAAGGCCAGGGCCCTGCGAAGGTCCTGATCGGCGTCCGTCGCCTTCATTGGACCGCCTTCGCTCCCTCGGCGAAACTGCGGTTTTTCTCCTCTATGACCTTGATAAGCCCGGCGAATTTGTCCTTGCGGAGGATTGCCTTGAACTGCTCGCGGTAGTTGTTGACCAGGCTCACACCCTCGATGTTGATGTCATAGACCATCCATCGGCTGTCCGTCAGGCTGAGGATATAGTGTACCGGCACCTTGACCCCCTGGTTGTCGATGGTCGTCGACACCTGCGCCCTGCTGTCCTTGACCCGCTCATCGAGGAAATCGATCTGCTGGCCGGAATAGCTTTCAAGCTTGCCGACATAGATGTTCTCGAGAAGCTTGATCATCTGTGTGGTGAACCGTTCCTGTTCCGCCGACGTGATCTCGTTCCAGGTCTTGCCGAGGATTCTCCTGGACATCTCGTGAAAATCGAACCCAACCTTGATCGCCTCCATGATCTTCGCCCGTCGCACATCACGGTGAGCGTCTCCCTTCAGATTCTCGTCGCCGAGCAGGTCGGTCAGGGATTTAAGGGTCGGTTTGAGCTGGGCCATCGGGCTTTCGACGGCACCAGCCACAGAGCACGCGCAGAGTGCGATTAACGTGAAAAAAAGTAGAAATTTCCTGGTCATGGTCCCGATCCTTGCTGACAACAATGCTATTAGTGAAATACCCCCAGCGTCTACTCGCCGCTACGTATCTCTTCTTTCCGCATCCTCGCATTCCGGAAATCATAGAAGGCCTTGCGGGTGGCGACATAAGGATCGAGCGAGTAGCGCCTGATCTCCTCCTGGATATCGGGCACCAGCGTCAGCCTGTTAATGAAGGTGCCGCTGCTGTAGGCGAGCAGATCGCCCGAATTGAGGCTCATGAAGTTCACCGGATGGGCCATGTTGTCAGCGACCAGGCCAACGCTGTCACGGACATTGGCGGGACCGAACAGCGGCCAGTACAGATACAGGCCGTCGTCCACTCCCCAGCGCCCGAGGGTCTGGCCGAAGTCGGCGGAGGGGGCTGCCATCGCGAACTCGCTGGCGGCCGGATCCCCGAAACCGTAAACGCCAAGCACGGTGTTGATGCCAAAGCGCGAAACCACCGTCCAGGCGTCCTCGAACCTCCCCTGCAGCAGGGTGTTGACCAGGACCACCGGGGCGGACAGGTTGCTGACGAAGTTGCCGATGCAACCCCTGATATCCTGGGGCACTGCCGCCTTGTAGACATCACGGACGGGATTGAGCACCCACACGTAGAGTTTTTCGTTGAAGACGAAAATCCCCCGGTTCAAAGGTTCAAGGGGGTCGAAAATATCGTTGGCGCCAGCATCGTCGTCCTCATCCCCGCCCTCGTCGGCAAGCAGATCGGGCACCCCGGGAGCGGCGCCGGCCGACTGCTGGGCCGCCGCCACAAAGGGGGGCGATCCCGCGGCGAACAGGAACGCCAGTGCCGCCAGGGCAATCACACGCAATTTTTTCATAATATCCTCTACTTGGCACTGCCGAACGCAAACTTGCTGATCAGCGACTCGATATCGACTGCCGACTCGGTCTCCGTCAACAGCCCGCCGGCTGCGAGGGTCTCCTCGTCGCCGCCCAGAGACAGCTGGATATATTTGTCACCGATAATGCCCTGAGATTTGACCGAAGCGATGGAATCGGCCGGCACCTTCACCCTTTTGTCTAATCTCAGGGTCAGGATGGCGAGGCTGTCCTCACTCAGGTCGACGGCGCTGACATCGCCCACCACCACCCCGGAGATCTGCACCGCAGCCCCCTTCTTGACACCCGAGACATTGTCGAATTCAGCGGTAATCTCGTAGCGTTTGCTGTCACTCAAAAAGGAGACCTCACCGAGTTCGAGGGCCAGGTACCCGAAGGCCAGCAGGCCTGCCACCATAAACAGGCCGACAACCGTTTCCAACATATTCTTCTTCATCATTCCACCAGATGACTCTGATAAATTTCCCCCATCGTGGTCCGCACGAAGGCGCGGATATGCTCCTTCCGCGACCACTGGATCTCCTCCGGGCTGGCGAAGACATCCATCTTGCCTTTCTCCAGGATGATCACCTGGTCCGCCAGATTGAACACCTTGG
>CAYYWK010000585.1:0-2454 GCA_964475345.1 uncultured Desulfobulbus sp. | reverse complement strand
TGAAAAACTGGGGCAAATCTAATCCTCCAATGGCAGCAGTGATCGTCTGCAGGCGCTACAACGGTCATGGTGCACGGTTGAAATATCGATAACTTCCTCCAGGAGGAGTTGTCAGCATGCACGGCGAGAACCGTCCTCTGAATCTTCCAGGTGAGCATGCGGCAGAGTTTATCCTGGGTAAACCACGTCTATCTCATACGTCGGCATTTTGAAACCATCATTCAGTAGCGATATCAAAAGCGTTATTTTGCTGTTCAAGCGCTTTTTGCACCCGTATTCACTGCTCATCGTGTTTCTTGTTGTCCTGAACACCTGCAATGGGTTCATACAGGCCGCTCTTCCTCTGTCCATAGCTCCGGCTGTCAATATCATCCTGGGCGAAAATCCGGCTCCGGCAACGCATTTCAGTGTGATCACTCTCGATAATCTTGGACCGACAATGCTCCATTGGCTGGGGGTGGAATCCGACGAGTTTCTCGGCGTCATCCTGGTTGTTGCCGGCATCTATATCTCGCTGACCATCCTGATGGCAGGACTGCGTACCCTGGCATACGTCATTTCCGCCCATGTCGCCGGCATGGCCCTCTATGACGTGATCGTCTCTCTGCATCGGCATATTCTCACACTTCCTCTATCGTTTTTTAACGCCAAACGGGAAGGGGACGTCATCAGTTGCTTTACCACTGACGCAACTGCAACAGTCAACCTTCTGGACGCCCTCATAAGGGGGCTGCTACAATCACTGATTCAGGCTCTTTTCCTGCTCATAGTGCTCTTCCGAACAGATTCCATGCTGGCATTGGCGACGGTGGCGATAGGCGGAGGGCATTTTTTCATTACCCGGATCCTCAGTGGCCTTGTTCGTCGGAAGACGAGGAAGGTATATGATTTTTATGGCCGCATGACTTCCGCCTTGCAGGAATCACTGCAGAACATTCGGGTGACAAAATGTTTTGCTGCTGAAGAGTTCGATCAGGCCCGTCTGGAATCAGAATCAAAGTCGGTTCGCGAAAGTCTGTTTCAGTTCCGTATTGCCCGCTTCATCGAGGAACCTCTTCGATTGATAGCCGATGCACTATCAGTGTGTGCTATGCTGTTTCTCGCCTATTATGCAATGAGTGCCGGCGATCTGACGAAGAGCGGCTTTGGAATGTTTGTCTTTTTGGCGAGCAGGATAGTTGTCCCAATCTCTGATTTTTCGAAGCATTTTCTTTCTATTTTCGCCGTGGCGGGAAGTGCCGATCGGCTTCTCGCCCTCTTTTCATTGAGATCATCGCTCAATGATGGAAATATTCCTGCCGACCCGCTGAAATCAACGATCCAATTTGAAAAAGTTTCCTTTTCCCATCAATCCGATCAGAAGGTGCTCTCGGACATTGATCTGGAAATACGCAAAGGTGAAATGGTCGCCGTCGTTGGGCCCAGCGGAGGCGGAAAATCCACGCTCTGCGACCTGCTGCTGCGGCTTCATGATCCGGAATCGGGACATATCCTCTTTGATGGGAAGAATATCCGGGAGTTGCAGAAGGCCTCCTTCCTTGAACAATTCGGGGTTGTCCCGCAGGACAGCCTGCTGCTGAACGCCAGTATCAGGGAAAATATTCTCTACGGACGTCCGTGGAACAAGGTGAACTACGAGCATGCGATAGCGATCGCCAATGCGGCAGAGTTTATAGAGAAATTGCCAGAGAAAGAGGAAACCAAAATCGGCGACCGTGGCGTGAGGCTTTCCGGCGGGCAGAAGCAGCGTCTGGCTATTGCTCGCGCCGTCTATGGTATGCCTGCCATCCTCGTTCTTGACGAAGCGACGAGTGCGCTTGATACAGAATCTGAAAGATTGGTTCAGGAGGCAATTGATAACGCCATCCGGAACATGACTGCGATCGTCGTCGCCCATCGGCTGTCGACAATCATGCATGCCGACAAGATTGTCGTATTGTGTGGTGGCAGGGTGGAAGCCTGCGGCACTCACGGCGAACTGCTGCAGTCCTCTCAGACTTACAGTCAGCTGGTTGAAATGCAGTTTCGTTCGGGAAGCGTGCTCGCAAGTCAGGGAGAATGATCGCCTGCCTGGTTGTTGGATAACGCTTCTAGTCGTTTTTCGGCGCAGATTGTGCCTGGAAATTTTCAGCATCTATTGAATAATATGACTGGTCTGATCGTGGAACCTACGCCTTCAAAGGCAGTATTTTACTTTCGGTCAGCTTTTTGAGATACCACATGATCAGTTTAATTCTTGATACATCCAGAGCTGATGTCGTTCAGTAATCCATTCTATTTTGCCGCATTTTTTGTTTTTTTCCTTCTGTATTGGTCAGTACCGAGAAGTTGGCAGAACACCTTTCTGTTCATTGGCAGTTACGCGTTCTGTTGGGCCTTGGACTGGAACGCTGCAGTCTGGCTGGGATTGACGAGCCTGATTACAGTCGTAGTCGTAGTTTTTCTCGACAGGAC
>CAYYWK010000584.1:0-2456 GCA_964475345.1 uncultured Desulfobulbus sp. | reverse complement strand
GGGCATGTCGCTGAAGGAAGACGTCATTCTGGTGGCCAACGAGGCCTCGACTGAGCTGGCGCGCAAGGTGTCGCTGCGGTTGGGTGTGCCGCTTTCGGAGATGGTCAAGCGGCGGTTCGCCGATGGCGAGACCTACCATGCCTTTCCCCGGTCGATATCTGGAAAGAACCTGATCGTCATCGGCGCCACCCACACCGAATACTCGTACCAGGAGCTGCTCGACCTGATCCAGGGCGGCCGTTACTGGAACGCCGCGACCGTCAACGTGGTCATCCCCTATCTCGGTTACTCGACGATGGAGAGGGCAAAGCCCTATTCTCACGAAATCCCGAAAGGGATCACCCGCACCCGGCAGATCTTCAGGGCCAGGCCTGACTTCGTCGCTTTTGTCGATCTCCATTCCGAGGCGGTGCTGCACGCCCACGGCGGCGAGATCAGCACCAAGCACGTCTGGACCGACAGTCCGGCAGTGGAGAAGATCCAGGCGATGGGCTTGGGCGATTTCGTCTTGGTTTCACCTGATTACGGGTTTTCCAAGCGGGTGGCGCGGCTGGCCAGCATGCTCGACTGCCCGCACACCGCCGCCGACAAGGACCGTTTCGACACCGACAAGACCATTGTCGGTCAGATATCCAGCGTTGTCCGCGGGCGGACCGCGGTGGTGTGCGACGACATGATCCGCACAGGCGGATCGATTATCCAGACCGCCCAGCGCTGTCTCGATGCCGGGGCCGAGGATGTGGTGGTGATGGCCACCCACCTGGTGATGGCTGGAGAGGCGCGGGAGCGCTTCCTGAAAAGCCCGATACGCAAGGTCATCGGTTCCGATACCTACCCGGACAGTGTTTCCGACGAACTGCTGGACGTCTACACGGTCGCTCCCCTGCTGGCCGAGATCCTGGAGAATCAACTCCAGCTCTGAACGGGGATCAGACCGTGACCGGCATCGCCGGTCGCGGTGGTGGGACAGTGTCATGAAGAAGGAACTCATCGAACAGAACCTGCAGCAGTCGATCCTCTTCCGGGACATCGGTGTCTCGGAACTTGCCGCCTTCGCCGAGGTATGCCGTGTCCAGATCGTTCCTGAAGGGGGGTTCGTCTATCGTCAGGGGGATGCGAGTGAGGTGTTCTATGTCATCGCCATCGGTGAGGCCGAAATGCTGCTTGAGCGTGGCGAGGCAGGAAACTGCATCGTCGGCCGGATCGGGCCCGGCGGCCACTTCGGAGAGACCGGCCTGCTCACCGACAAACCGCATTCCCTCAGCGTCCGCGCCCTCTGCGACCTGGTGCTGATCTGCTTTGACAAGCGCATCTTCCGTACCAAGCTCCTCACCAACAGCCGTATCCACCGCCAGCTCGATCTGGCCCTTGCCGAACGTCTGCGGGTCGCTTTCCTCGATCAGGCCGACACCGTCTGCACCCAGCGCCCGGCCTACGGACCTGGGAACGGCTTCGACGACGTCATCTTGTTCAGAGAGAAACCGACTTCACAACTGCAATCGCGGCGGATTGCCCTGGGGCAGACACAGCCGGGCGCGGTCAACGAGTCAAAGACCGCCCGTCGCACCCACATCATCATCAACCTCTTCGCCGGCAACAGCGAACCATTCATGCTGACCGGCGAGACCGGCACCGGCAAGGTCATTATCGCCCGGCAGATTCATCTCGAAAGCAGTCGCTGCGATGGCCCCTACATGGAGATCGACATGCGCGAGCATGATCCCATCGATCTCTACAAGAAACTGGTCGGCAACGAGCACAGCACCTTCCCCTTCGCCCAGTCCCGCCAGGCCGGCCTGTTCGAGCAGACCTGCGGCGGCACGCTGGTGTTTTCCCATGCCGAATTGATACCGCCTGATTTCCAGAAAAAACTGCTGCGGGCCATCGAAAGCAGTACCTTCAGCCATACCGACAGCGACCGGCCGATCGCGATGCAGTCGCGGATCGTCTTCCTCTGTACCCAGGAGTTGGAACAGCTCGAAGAAAACGGCAGGATTGTTCCAGAACTGCTCGACATCTTCCGGAGACAGCATTTCAGGGTCCCCTCGCTGCGCGAACACAAGCGCGACCTGCCGCACCTGATAGAACATTATCTCGAGCGCTTCAGCAAGGAGTTCGGCAAGAATATCAGGAAGGTATCGCCGGAGACTCTCGGGCTCCTGATGAACTACGACTGGCCTGGCAATCTCACCGAACTGTCGAGCGTCATCCGCCGGGCAGTGATGCTGGCGAGCAAGGACGAGATCCTCGCCGACCAGATCCTGCTTGGCCTGCCGAAGACCGAGGGCAAGTGGGAGTTCAACATCCTGCGGATCGACTGGATCCGCAGGTTTCTGCGGAGTCCGGTGTTTCCCCGTGTCCCGCAGGCGATTGTCGGGGCGATTCTGCTGGTGGCGGTGCTGGCGCTCTTTTTCGGCCCCAGGGAGGCGGAGAGGAACATCGGCATCACCCTGAGC
>CAYYWK010000583.1:0-2464 GCA_964475345.1 uncultured Desulfobulbus sp. | reverse complement strand
GCCAGCTCGGCCGCGTCCTGCCGCTGCTGGTGGAGAGCGAGCGCAGCGAGGGCGGCCTGCTCAGGGGTTACACCGACAACTACGTGCCGGTGCAGTTCGCCGGACCCGACGGGCTGATCGACACAGTCGTTGCGGTGGAACTGCTGCGGATCGACAACCACGCCGTGCTGGGGGAGGTGCGACAGCGATGAAGGTGGAAATTATCGCCATCGGCGACGAGCTGACCTCGGGCCGGATCCTCAACACCACCAGCAGCTTCGCCGCAAGGCAGCTGTTCGAGGCGGGCTACGAGATCCACGCGATGCACACCATCGGCGACACCCCGGCCCTGATCGGCGAGGCGCTGAAAAAGGCGATCAGCGATGTCGATGCGATTCTGGTCACCGGCGGCCTCGGCTCCACCGACGACGACATGACCAACGAGGCGGTGTCCAAGGCCCTCAACCGTCCGACCCTGCCCAATCTCGAGGTCCTGTCGATGGTCCGCGCCCACCTCGACGAGATCACCTCGAGCCACGTCGGCCAGCTGGAGAAGCTGGCCTGGCTGCCGGAGGGCGCCGAGGTCCTCAACCCCAAGTCGCGGATGGCCGGCTACCAGCTGATCCACGACGACAAACCGATCTTCTTCCTCCCCGGCATCCCCAGCCAGATGAAGCAGCTCCTCTCCGAGCACGTGCTGCCCCGGCTCGCCACCTGGCACACGAACCACTTCCTCACCACCTACCAGCGGCTGTTCAAGATCTTCGGCCTGCCGGAGAGCGAGGTCAACCGCCGGGTCGGAGCCCTCGAGCTCGGCCAGGCCGCCCATATCGGCTACTACCCGGTTTTTCCGGAGGTCCACCTCAGCCTGATCATCCGCGACAAACAGGGCAGGAGCACGGAAAAACTCTTTAAATCTTCCTGCAAAGCCATTAATACTGTCCTCGGCGACGCCATCTACGGCTACGACCGGGACTGCATGGAATCGGTGACCGGGGCCCTGCTGCAGCGGGCCGGGTGGCGGCTGGCGGTGGCCGAATCCTGCACCGGCGGGATGATCGCCGAAAGGATGACCAGCCTCTCGGGCAGTTCGGCGTATTTCCTCGGCGGCGTCGTGGCCTATGCCAACGACCTGAAAAGCTCCTTCCTCGATGTCTCCCCCGCCCTTCTCCCGGAGAAGGGCGCGGTCAGCCGCGAGACCGCCGAGGCCATGGCAAACGGCATCCGCGCCAGGACCGGCGCCGACATCGGCCTGTCGGTGACCGGCATCGCCGGCCCGACCGGCGGCTCGCCTGAGAAACCGGTGGGCACGGTGCACATCGGCATTGCCACGGCAGAAGGCACCTGGGCCACCCACTTCCAGTTCCCGGGCGACCGGCAGCAGGTCAGGGAAATGACCGCCCAGACCGGCCTCGACCTGGTCAGGAAGTACCTGTTGCAGACCACCGGGAGACTCGTGTAAGAACTCACAGCTATTTTCGGGATGTCCCTGCTCCCGCCGGCACCGCCCGTCAGGGGCCCATCCCTTTTCATTTCCTGATCGCGGAGAGAGCAATGGCAGCATCGAGCAGCAAGGAACAGGTAACACAGGTGACAGGCAAGGACAGGACGACCAGCATCGACAACGCCATCAACCAGATCCAGCGGCAGTTCGGCAAGGGGTCGATCATGCGCCTCGGCACCCACGAAACGGAACCGGTGCCGGTGATCCCCAGCGGGGCGCTGAGTCTCGATATCGCCCTCGGCGTCGGCGGCTTCCCCAAAGGGCGGATCACCGAGATCTTCGGCCCGGAAGCCTCCGGCAAGACCACCCTGGCCCTGCACGTGGTGGCCGAGGCCCAGAAGCGCGGCGGAACCTGCGCCTTCATCGATGCCGAGCACGCCCTCGACACCGCCTACGCCCAGCGCCTCGGCGTCGACATCGACAACCTGCTGGTCTCCCAGCCCGACTTCGGTGAACAGGCCCTGGAGATCGCCGAGATCCTGATCCGCTCCGGCGGCATCGACGTCATCATCATCGACTCTGTGGCGGCGCTGGTACCGCGGGCGGAGATCGACGGCGCCGTCGGCGACGCCCATGTCGGCCTGCAGGCACGGCTGATGTCACAGGCGATGCGCAAGTTCACCGGTGTCCTCAATCGCAGCAACACCATCCTGATCTTCATCAACCAGATCCGCATGAAGATCGGCGTGATGTTCGGCAACCCGGAGACCACCACCGGCGGCAACGCCTTGAAATTCTATTCCTCGATCCGTCTCGACATCCGCAAGGTGGCCCAGATCAAACAGGGCGACGAGGCGATCGGCAACCGCACCAAGGTCAAGGTGGTCAAGAACAAGGTGGCGCCGCCGTTCAAGTCGGCGGAATTCGACATCGTCTTCGGCGAGGGCATCTCCAGGGCCGGCGATATCCTCGATCTGGCCACCGAACACGAGATCGTCGACAAGAGCGGGGCATGGTACTCCTACATGGAGGAGCGGATTG
>CAYYWK010000582.1:0-2470 GCA_964475345.1 uncultured Desulfobulbus sp. | reverse complement strand
TTCGTCTGAGAATGACGACGAAGACTAGGGCTAGAAATAGCTTAGGACCACTGGTCCTCCATCACGGATGCGATAGTGATGTAGCTGAAAAGGTATTGAGTGGAGATTGTTCTCTTCTGCCTAGTGAAAACGAGTATGATTGGCTAGGCCCAGGTATGTATTTTTGGGTGGATAGTGCTGAAAGGGCTATCGATTGGGCGAGGAATAGATCTAAAGGAAGGACAAAGGGAATCCGCACGCCATCGGTGGTCGGAGCATTCGCTTACCCAGGCCTCTGCTTGAATCTTACTGATTTTGGGGCATTGGAAGAGATTAAAACTTCTTATGATCAGCTTAGAGCAGTGGCAGAAACAGCTGGCACTCCCCCTTTGCCTGTGAATAGCAACTATACAAATGGAAACTACCTAAAGCGTCCATTGGACTGCACTGTGATCAAGTCCGTTCACGCGCTGCGCGAAGCAAGTAAACTGCCAGCTTATGATAGTGTTTACGGAATTTTTGAGGAAGGTACGGAGCTTTTCCCTGGGTCAGGGTTTAAGGAAAAGTCTCACGCCCAGATTGCAATACGAAATCGTGATTGTATTATTGGATATTTTCGCGTTCCCGGATTCACTTAAGGACGTGTGGTGCTGACACGGTCTTCCGTTGTGGAAACGAATTGGTTCTGGCTAGGATCATTGGCCGTCTGCTTGCCATGCGCTTCTCGTGATTGATGCTAACTCTATTGTTGACGGCTTGCAAACTCAATAATGACTGAAAGCCAGGCCAAGGATCGCAGGGATCAGGTTCGATACCTGTTGGGGATTCTGGTGATAGTAGCGCTTGTATCCTTTCTTTGGGGAGTCAAGCAACTTTCTTCCTTGCACGATGACCTAAGTCTTCGCGGTGATCGTAGAGATATCTGTACCAGGGTTCTTCTCCGTCTCGTCACAGCGCAGGAGGCGGGAAGAAGGCTGAACATTCCAGGCAATGTTGAAACAGTTGTTCCTTACTGCGGACTTTATCTTGATAAGTAATGTTCTCTTGGGCTCTTTCGCCGTCAGGTCTTGTGCGTCAGTATTGAGGCTTGGGTCTTTGTCCCAATCCACTTGGGGCCAGCCAAAAGTCCCTTGCCTTGTCTGCCAAGGTTGGCGTACCCGCTCAAATTCCCGCATGCACTGACTCTCCTCTTGTCCCGCCAACCCCCCGTGGCGATCTTGAGCCCAGTGGCCATGCCGCTAGGGCCTCGGCGAGACTCCTTGGCATTCATCGGAGCCGTTTTTCGCCGCGCGACATAGAGGGTTGTTTCTGCGCGTGTCGTGGCCGATTGCCCCCTGAAGGCATTGCTTTGGTGAGATATGAAAGCTCCTGGAGAGAAGGGGCGTCTAGGGGCGTGCTTCGGAGGAAACTGATGCCTGGCAAGGGTGCATTGCGCTGAGCTTCCTCGTCGTCACCTGCGGCACGCATTCTCCCTTTCGAAGTCATTTTCCAGCCTTTGCTCAGTTCCTCTTCGTCTGCGCTGACTTGTGTTCGGGCTGTGCTTCGGCCTGAACAATTTTTGGGTCGCGTGATGTGAGGGGCTATCACAGCGCGAGGCGAGCCCAGTTCCCCCCATGGGGGGTAGTCGGTTCCGCCCTGGGCACAGGCGATCGGTGGCCGGGTGGCGCCTGCCTGGCTGTGCTGATGCTGGGGGGTGGCCTGCTCCGCCTGAGGGCGCTGTCGTTCTTGGCCAGTGGGTGGGCGCCACCCTGTTGCGGCAGTGGTGCGTGCTGGTGGCCAGGCCCGCCGAGCACGGGGCAGCGGGGCAGCGGGGCAGGCCAAGACGTAGTCGTAAAACGTAATAGTCTTGTGATCGACTGCAGTGCAACGGGCCTCAAGGTTGAGGCTGATCCCTGCCCTGTTCGTCACGGGACACGGCGTTACGGTGGCAGGAGGCAACAGTCCCGGCCGCAGCGAACGCCGGAGACGACGCCCCAAGCACTTCAACTTGCGCCCGCCGTCTGTCGGAGCTGCTGCCTGCTCAATCGCATCGCATCAATGAACAGCGCCATCACTTCCGCCGGCATCTGCTCGCCAGTTCTGCTCGGCCACCAGCTGGCGATCCACGCCGACCAAAGCGCCTCAGGCTTCGGCTTCGGCCTCTGGCGCGACCTGGAGAGCGGTACCACCGCAGCGACTGGCTCAACCTCCACCCTGGGGCTCGACCTGGGGAGGCTCCGGCTGCGCCTGGTGGCTGATCAGGTCGGCAGCCGCCGCTCCACTGGCTGGGGCTGGGTCTGATCCTTGCCCGGAGGACTCCCGGCTGGCACTCGCCGGCCGGCTTCTTCCTGGCAGGGCTCAAGGCCTTGCCTATTCGACCACCAACCGGTCCCGTGAAGGCGGGATGAGCGGGTTCGATCCCTGCCGCCGGTCTTGCCCCGCCGGACGCCGAATTCCCGGCCGGGCGCAACCCTGATGAACAACACCAACGAGACCGACCGGGCCGCCCTGG
>CAYYWK010000581.1:0-2497 GCA_964475345.1 uncultured Desulfobulbus sp. | reverse complement strand
CATGGGCAGAATCGGCCAGGCCTTCACCGCCATGGAGAGGACGGTTCTGCTGATAGATGAGATCGACAAGGCCGAGACCGAGTTCCAGGACGACATGCTTGATGTCCTCGACCAGATGCAGTTCGACATCATCGAGACCGACGCGGTGATCCGGGCCAGGCACCGGCCGGTGATCGTCATCACTTCGAACGCCAAGAAGGACCTCTCCGACCCCTTTCTCGGCCGCTGCAACTTCCACCATATCGCCTTTCCGGAACCGAAAATGATGCGGCGGATCATCGACGCCCATTTTCCCGACATCGCCGACAAACTCGCCGACAACGCGATCCGCGCCTTCTACGAACTTCGCGCCATCGACGGTATGGAAAAGAAACCGGCGACCCGGGAACTGATCAACTGGATCAGGGCCCTGCAGGCCGATCCCGATTTCCGGCGCGGCGAGGCGCTGGAAGGCGAGATTCCCTATCTCGGCGTGCTGTTCAAGAAAAGCGGCGACTACCTGAAATCGGCCAACATGATGATAAAGCGGGGCTTCTTCCGCTGAGGGGCTGGATATGTTCGTCCAGTTTTTCTATACCCTGCGGGACACCGGCATCCCGGTAAGCCCGACTTCGTTTCTGCTGCTGCAGCGGGCGATGGGGGAGGGACTGGTCACATCGCTGGCCGATTTCTACATCGCCGCCCGCACCATCCTGGTCAAGAGCGAGAAGTACTTCGACCTCTACGACCAGGTCTTTGCCCACACCTTCAAAGGGGCGGAACTGCCGCAGTCTGGCGAGGCAGGATTCGACCTGGTGGCCGCCGGCCTGCTCGACGAGTGGCTGAAGAACCCGAAACGACTGGCCCATGCCCTGGATCTGGACGAGAAAAAGCTGGCGACGATGTCACCGGAGGAAGTGCTGGCCTATTTCCATAAACGGCTGCAGGACCAAAAGGGACGGCATGAAGGCGGCTCGAAGTGGATCGGCACCGGCGGCACTTCGCCTGTGGGCAATGCAGGGTATCATCCCGGCGGCATGCGGGTCGGCGGCGAGTCGCTGAACCACTCGGCGGTCAAGGTGGCCGGAGAGCGCCGCTACCGCGATTACAGCACCGACGGCCCGCTGACCCGGCGCTCACTGGCGGAAGGGCTGAAGCGTCTGCGGCATCTGGTTCCGCAGGGGGTGAGGGACCGCATCAACATCGAGGGCAGCATCCGCCAGACCATCAAGAACGGCGGCGAAATCGAACTGGTTTTCGACAGGGCGATCGTCGACCGCCTGAAGATCATCCTCGCCATCGACAACGGCGGCTGGTCGATGGACCCCTACGTCGACATCGTCCAGGCCCTGTTCACCTCGGCCCGGACCCAGTTCAAGGAACTGACCACCCTCTATTTCCACAACACCGTCTACGACCAGTTGTGGGAGGATCCTTCGCGGATGCGGCGGCCGGTGGCCGTCGATGACCTTATCCGGCGCGACCCGGAAAGCCGGCTGATCATCGTCGGCGACGCCTCGATGGCCCCGTACGAACTGCTGGCGGCGGACGGATCCATCTATGCCTTTGAGCGCAGCGGCCGGGCCAGCATCGAGCGGCTGCGCCTGCTGGCCGCAACCTTTCCCCACGTGGTCTGGCTCAATCCGGTAGCGAGGAGGGAGTGGGGGTACACCCGCACCATCGAGCTGATCGGGGCGATTTTTCCGATGTTCGAGCTCTCCCTCGACGGCCTCGACCTGGCCGTCTCCCTGCTGATGCGGCGCTAGGCGGCTGCGATTCCTGCCCAACGGCGCCTTCCGCCACGTTCAGGCCAGTTCGTCGAAAAGGCAGCTGAGAACCAGGTCGCCGTCCTCGAAATGGGTCTTGACCTTGTACGGCAGCGTCTTGAACAGCCGGATCATCCCGGTATTGCTGGGGATGGTGTAGGCGAGCAGGCCACGCATGCCGTTTTCGCGGCTGGCGGCGGCAAGTTTCTTCAGGAAGATTTTCCCCAGTCCTTTGCCTTGAAATTCGGGGCTGATCGAGAACGCCACCTCGGTCATGTTGGTGTTCTTCAGCATCATGCTCTCGGCGACCCCGACCACCCGCCCGAAACCGAATTCACCGACTACCGCTACCAGCGTCAGATCGTGAATGTAGTCGACATGAGAACGCGACTCGACATCGGAGCGGCCGAAGATGGTCTTCTGGTGGAAGAAGCGGGAGAAGATATCCTCTTTCGGCAGGCTGTAGAAATGTTCCTGAATCCGCCTTTCGTCCACCGGTTTGGCCGGGCGGATGATCACCTGCTGTCCGTCGAACTCGATGGTCTCCTCCAGCCGAACCGGGTAGATCGCTTTTTCAGCCTCGCCCAGGGTCCGCTCGCTGCCGATCAGCCCCTGTTCCTTGGCGGCGGCAAACAGCTGTTCGCGGAAGTCGGGGTGGGCGATGCTGATCATTGCGATGGCCCGCTCCTGAAGGCTTTTCCCGAAGAGGTTGACCGCCCCGTATTCCGAGACGACATAGTGCACGTCGCCGC
>CAYYWK010000580.1:0-2498 GCA_964475345.1 uncultured Desulfobulbus sp. | reverse complement strand
CTGGTGGCGGCGCTGAACATCATCAGCGCCCTGGTGATGGTCGTCATGGAAAAGGGCCGTGACATCGCCATCCTCAAATCGATGGGCGCTACCTCGGCCTCGATCATGAAAATCTTCTTCCTGCAGGGCGCGGTCATCGCCATCGCCGGCACCACCCTCGGCGTGATCGGCGGCCTCGGCCTCTGCGAGATCCTCTCGCGCTACCAGTTCATCGAGCTGCCGTCCAACGTCTATCCGATGACGACCCTGCCGATCAAGGTCCTGCCCCTCGATGTCGCCATCGTCGCGGTCAGTTCGATCATCATCACCCTGACCGCCACCCTCTACCCGTCCTGGAAGGCTTCCCAGGTCCGGCCCGCCGAGGTGCTGTCATGAGCCCGCTGCTCGAGGCGCGGTCGATATCGAAGACCTTTCCGGTGGGCGACGGCGAGCTGACGGTTCTGCACGAGATCAACCTGGCGGTGGAACCGGGCGAGATGATCGCCATCGTCGGCGCCTCCGGCTCCGGCAAGAGCACCCTGCTGAAGATCCTCGGCACCCTCGACGCCCCCTCCGGGGGCGAGTTGCTCTTTCAGGGAGAACAGCTGACCGGCAAAGGCGACCGTGACCTGGCCGGTTTCAGGAACCATTCGATCGGCTTCATCTTCCAGTTCCATCACCTGATGCCGGAATTCACAGCCCTGGAAAACGTGATGATGCCAGCCCTGATCGCCGGCCGGAAACGGAACCAGATCGAACAGGCGGCGATGGAGCTGCTGGCCCGTGTCGAACTCGACCACCGCACCGGCCACCGCGTCGCCGAACTGTCAGGCGGCGAACAGCAGCGGACGGCCCTGGCCCGGGCCCTGATCATGCAGCCGGCTCTGCTGCTGGCCGACGAACCGACAGGCAACCTCGACAGCCGCGCCGGCAACCTGGTCTTCGACCTGCTGCACGGGCTCTGCCGCGAGCGCAGGCTGGCGATGGTGATGGTGACCCACAACATGGAACTGGCCGAACGCATGGACCACCGCCGTACCCTCAAGGACGGTATGCTGATCGCCAGCTGACTGGAACCCCCCCGTAGCCGCCCCCACGGTGCGGCAGTACTGCCTGCAATCCCGCTACCATGCATATCCACTCCATCGAACAGTGGCAGCACAGCCATGACTTCAACGCCGTCACCCGCCACGGCGAACGACGAACACGGATCGTCCTGACCCTCACCGCCCTGACGATGGCGGCCGAGATCGCCGCCGGCCTCGCATTCGGTTCGATGTCCCTGCTGGCCGACGGCTGGCACATGGGCACCCATGCCGCCGCCTTCCTGATCACCATCTTCGCCTACCGCTACGCCGCCAGGCATGCCGGCAATCCTTCTTTCGCCTTCGGCACCGGCAAGGTCAGCGTCCTCGGCGGTTTCGCCAGTGCCATCGCCCTGGCGTCGGTGGCGCTGCTGATGCTGGTCGAGTCGCTGCAGCGCCTCTTCCAGCCCCAGCCGATCCACTTCAACGAGGCCATCGCCGTTGCCGTCCTCGGCCTGGCCGTCAACCTGGCCAGCGCCTTCCTGCTTGGCCGGCATGATCACGACAGTCACGATCATCTCCATGATGACCATCCAGAAGACCACGATGACCGCCACTTTCACGATCACCACGACCACAACCTCAGGGCCGCCTATTTCCACGTCCTGGCAGATGCTCTGACCTCAGTGCTGGCCATCGTCGCCCTGGCCTTCGGCAAATTCCTTGGCTGGCACTGGCTCGATCCGCTGATGGGCATCGTCGGAGCGATGGTCATCACCCGCTGGTCACTCGGCCTGGTTCGGCAGACCGGCCCTGTCCTCCTCGACAGCGGCATCACCCCGGAAGCGCTGAGGGCGATACAGGCGGCAATCGAAGCCGGCAGCGACACCCGCGTCACAGATATCCATGTCTGGCCCGTCGGCCCCGCCGATTACGCGGCGGTCATCGCCATCGTCACCGGCGCACCGCTGCCGCCGGATCACTACAAAGACCTGCTGCGGGATTTCCGGCAGCTGTCCCATATCTCGATCGAGATCCAGATCTGCACCGGCAATCCAGGCGCTCCGCCGCCCTGATTCCCCCGCCTGCGGAAGGCACATCAGGGGCGTGCGCCTTCAAGCGAATCGACGATGTCGCTGTGGGTCAGGCTGGCCTTCCACAACTCCTCCTCCACCGCCAGGAAGGCGTCGGCAAGATCCGGGTCGAAAACCGTCCCCCTGCCCTTCATGATGATTGCCCGTGATTGCTCGCGGGTATAGGCAAGCTTGTAGCTGCGTTTGCTGATCAGCGCGTCGTAGGCATCGGCCACGGCGACAATACGTCCCGCCAGAGGGATCTCCTCCCCCTTGAGCCCGCGCGGATAGCCGCTGCCGTCCCACCGCTCGTGATGGGTGGCGATGATCGACTGAGCCATCCCGAAGAACTCTTCATCGCCCGGCTCCCGTTCCAGCCCGTTCAGCAGTTTCTCGCCGCAGTCGACATGATGTCGCCTCT
>CAYYWK010000579.1:0-2498 GCA_964475345.1 uncultured Desulfobulbus sp. | reverse complement strand
ACCGCAACTACATTGTTCATGTGCCACCGAGCTACGATGGCACACAGCCGGCA
Organism: uncultured Desulfobulbus sp.; assembly: GCA_964475345.1. Lineage (GTDB taxonomy): Bacteria > Desulfobacterota > Desulfobulbia > Desulfobulbales > Desulfocapsaceae > Desulfoprunum. Next base: position 2,445 of record CAYYWK010000579.1, on the reverse strand, counting down.
CCGGTTGTCATCATGTTTCACGGTGGTGGAGGTACTGCTCGCGGTGCGATGCGTGAGACCGGCTGGGCGCAAAAAGCTGACAAGGAAACCTTTCTCGCTGTGTTTCCTGAAGCCACACCGCCTGATCCGACAAAACCCAGCCATTTCGGCACCAATGGCCAGACATGGAACGATGGTTCCGGTCGCTTCCATGCCGGCGAAAAAAACACTCCCGACATAGCCTTCATCAACGCAATGATTGACGATCTCATCGCGAAGTTTAACGTGGATCGTCGGCGCATCTACGCAACTGGTTTCTCCAATGGCGCATCGATGACGTTTCGCGTCGGCATCGAATTGTCTGCGCGCATCGCCGCCATCGCACCATTCGCCGGAACGCTCTGGTTCAAGCAGCCTGATCTCGATCGACCGGTCTCGCTCTATTACATCGCCGGCGGTGCCGATACGCTCTGTCCAATCGCTGGAGGGCTTGCGAAGTATGCCACGGGAAAGGTCATGCGTGCGGCAGCACCAAGGCGCAAGCCGCCCACGCGCGAATTTATCGCCACCTGGGTGCGCCTCCTTGATTGTCAAGCTGAGCCGAAATCAGTGCACACCTCGCCGGGGGTAACGACGCTCATTTACAGGAGTGAACGCGGCGACAATGAAGTCCGTTTCACAATCATCAAAGGTCACGGCCACATCTGGCCGGGCGGTAAGAACCTGTTGCCTGAGTGGATGGTTGGAAAAGCATCCGACCGGTTCAAGGCTACCGATGCCATCTGGGAGTTCTTCAAGAAACATGCACTTCGGGAGACAGAGTCCGTCAGCATGGTTGGAAGTCATTCAACCTGACCGCGGAATGCAGGGTTTGTCGCTTCGGCCACTTCACCCCGACTGCAGGAGGGATACAGATGGGTTTTCCCCTGCACATTTTCAGGTACGGAGAGTCTGTCGAAACTGGGCATTGCGGTGGCAAACACCAAAATGGTTAATGGTGCCGACCAGCCTTATGGAGTGTTGGCCTGGATGAGATCGGCAAGGGAATCTGGCGAATCTCTTTTAGGGAAAAAATGTTGGGATGTTTCAATGTAGCGACGCTCTGGATGCAGGATGAACGTGGTCGTCTCGAGCGCGACACTGTGTATAGGATGTACTGGCACAGTTGCAAAAAAATGATGTGAACTCAACACCAGGAAGTACTATGTATCCATTCAGGAGAATGACATTCGTCACATTATGTGTAGTTACGCCGAACCGAGAAGTCGAAGTGACAGCCAAAAAACTGCGTTTCTGGTGCCCTCTGCGCTTCGCGTTCCGACTGCCCTGAACCCGAACCCCTCCCGATTGGAGCTTGTCAATTGAGGCCCCAACCGATTCTCAACCAGGCCTGCTCCTGCGCACCCTGAAACTCCCCCTCGCCCGCCTGCTGCTGCTCGGTGCGATCCTCTTCTACTTGTACCTTTCAGGCCAGATGTTCAGGGGTGGGTTCGCCAAGGGCTGGATGATGGATCTGGCGGTGGTCGCGTGGATGGTCTTGCTGACGCTGGCCGTATATGTGGGTTCGTGCACGTCGTGGAGCGCCGCAAGGCCAGCGAACTGTCCATGCCCGGCATGGGCCATGAACTCGGCGCCGGGATGCTGCTCGGCGCCGGCCTGTATACCGTCTGCATCGTGGTTCTGATGGTTTTCGGCGTCTACCGCATTGATGGTTTCAACAGCTGGCAGATTCCGCTGGGGCTGCTGTGGTTCGGGCTGAGCTCGGGCTTCTTCATGGAGATGCTGTTCCGCGGCGTGCTGTTCCGCATCAGCGAGGAAATGTTCGGCAGCTGGGCGGCGCTGGCCGTCTCATCCCTGGCGTTCGGCCTCGTCCACCTGAGCAACCCGGGAGCCACCATGCAGGGCGTGCTGTTCATCGCCATCGAAGCCGGCATGCTGCTGGCCGCGGCCTACATGCTCACCGGCCGCCTGTGGCTGGGCATGTGCTTCCATCTGGTCTGGAATTTCCGCAGTCCGCGATTTTTCCCGTCCATGTCGCCGGCAGCGGGACCTCGCAGGGCCTGTTCAAGGCCGCCATCGCCGTCCCGGACCTGCTCACCGGCGGGGTTTTCGGCATGGAATCCTCGCTGGTCGCCTTCGTGCTGATGACCGCAACCGGCACGATACTGCTGCTTCTGGCGATTCGGCGCGGCAAGATCGTCCCGCCATCCTGGATGCGCAGCACCGCCCGGCCAGCGTCGGCCATGTAGCGCCCGCCCGATCCGTTCGGCAAAAGCACCCTTCGCCCTTGCTGCCATCGCCGCGGGCCTTCTCGCCGGGCCCGCTTCTCCCGATTCCCCTGCACTGCCGCAGAGGCTCTGGCAGCCGCCGGTTGACACCGCCCTGCAGAGAACCAATATTCAGGTGAAGGCCCACTGGCCGGGAGGGCCATGCGGGGGCAGGCCGACCCGCACTCCCCGCACCGCA
>CAYYWK010000578.1:0-2506 GCA_964475345.1 uncultured Desulfobulbus sp. | reverse complement strand
TCAGGAAAGGAAAGGCGAAATTCCAGCCGAAGGCAGCCCGGTCGCGGAAAAACTCGGCGTTCCTGGCTACGAGGAGGGCCCACATCCTCTGCAGGTTCATTCGCGCAGCCTCTTGCCGGTGATATTGAGGAAAACATCCTCGAGGTTGGGGGAATGGATCGAGATTCCCCTCAGGTCGACCCCGGAATGCATCAGGGTGTTCAGCGCCTGGTGTATTTCTTCGACATGAATGACCAGCGTATCGTCATCGAGTTCCTCCAAAGGCAGCGGCAAAGTGCCACGGGGACAGCAGGTGTTGCGCGGCAGGAGAATGGAATTCAGACCGCCGTGGCGTTTGATCAGGTCGGAAGGACTGCCGGAGGCGACGATCTTCCCCTGGTCCATGATGGCGATCGTGTCACAGAGGAATTCAGCCTCCTCCATCGAGTGGGTGGTGAGGATCATGGTTCGGCCTTCATTTTTCAGCTGATTGACGATTTTCCAAAGGTTGCGGCGGGACTGGGGATCGAGACCGGTGGATGGCTCGTCGAGGAAGACCAGCCGAGGCTTGTTGACGAGGGCCAGGGCAAGCATCAGGCGCTGTTTCTGACCGCCGGAAAGCCTGTCGTTGCGGCGGGCTCTTATTCCGGAGAGGTCGCAGCGCTCGATGAGCACTTCGAGGTTTGCAGGCTGATGATAGAGGCGTGCAAAGGTGTTCAGGGTTTCTTCGACGGACAGGAAGTTCAGCAGCGAGGTGTGCTGGAACTGGATGCCGACTTCTTCCCGGAAAGTGGCGGTGCGCCGCGCTCCGTCATACAGGACCTCGCCGCTGGTGGGCGTGAGGATGTTCTCGATGATCTCAAGTGTCGTGGTCTTGCCGGCACCGTTTGGCCCGAGCAGGCCGAAACAGGTGCCAGGCTGGACCTGAAAGGAAATTCCCCGTACAGCCTCGACGGTGGCGAAGTGTTTGCGGAGATCTGTGACCTCGAGAATGGGATGCATCAAGACAGCACGGCAGTAATGCTCTGAGAGAGCTGATCCGGGGTTCAGGCGCGTTGGAGTCGTCAATCTACAATAACCCGCTGAATCAAAAAGCTCCACCTTCCTGTGGAGGGCAAGTGCTCACTGCGGGAGGTAAGTAAAAGTGGCTTGACATGATATCGATTATCATATATTGCTGAGAAACGTTATCACAAAGGAGAGCTATGCAGTTGCGGATGACCAATCAGCGTGAGATCATCCTGGAAGAGCTGAAGAGGAGCGGCGGTCACCTGACTGCCGACGAACTCTATGAGCGCGTGCGCCTACTCATTCCGCGGATCAGTCTGGCCACTGTGTATCGAAACCTGGAAATTCTCTCGAATCTTGGTATTCTCAAAAAACTCGAAGTCGGGGGAAGGCAGAAACGTTTTGATTATGATGTGAATGAACACGACCATATCTGTTGTGTCATGTGTCAGAGAATCGATAATGTTGAGTTGTGCAGGGAGCAGATTCCCCTGGAAACGGCAATGGGGCGGTCAGGGTATTCGATTACCGGGTACCGCCTGGAATTCGCCGGAATCTGCCCCGCGTGTCGAGAAAAAATGAACAAGGAGAGCGAGAAATGAAATGCGGATGCGGATGTGCATGCAGCAGCGGTACAGCGACAATTTCAGATGAAGAGAAGCGGATTCTGGCTGCAATGGAGGCGTGCGGCGGACCGTGTGGCACCAAGGATATTGCCGCGGCTACCGGGTTTGAAAGCAAGAGTATCAGTGGCAAGATTGCCGACCTGAAAAAACAGGGGTATGTCGACAGTCCTGCTCGCTGCAAATATGGCATCACCGAACAGGGGCGGAAGGTCCTGAAGCCCTGAAAAATATGCAGGAAAGAAGGCAAAGTGGCCCTGGATGCCTGGCATCCAGGGCTTTTTTTGGTGATACTGCCTTCAGGAATGCATCATTTGCCGGAATACGTACGGCAGTATCCCGCCATGACGGAAATAGAGCACATCTATTTCGGTATCGAGCCGGCAGACCGTGGTGAAACGGATCACCCTGCCGTCAGCCTTTTCAGCCGTCACGGCGATCTCGCTGCGTGGCGCCAGCTTCGCTAGCCCGCTGAACGAGTAGGTTTCAGTGCCGTCAAGGCCGAGGCCGTCACAACTCTCCCCATCCCGGAAAACGAGGGGCAGGATGCCCATCCCCACCAGATTGTTACGATGTATCCGTTCGTAGGATTCGGCAATCACCACCCGCACGCCGAGCAGCTGTGGACCTTTTGCCGCCCAATCCCGTGACGAACCGGCGCCGTATTCCCGGCCGGCCAGAATCAGCAGCGGCACCCCTTCTGCCTTGTACTCCATTGCCGCCTGGTGGACAAAGACGATGGCATCGCCAGGGAATTTGCGAGTGTAGCTGCCCTCCCTGGAGGGTGTCAACAAATTCTTGATCCGGATATTGGCAAAAGTGCCGCGCATCATCACCTCATGGTTGCCGCGCCGTGATCCGTAGGAATTGAAACTGGCCGGCGCGACACCATGCCC
>CAYYWK010000577.1:0-2508 GCA_964475345.1 uncultured Desulfobulbus sp. | reverse complement strand
CTGTGCACTCCAGTGCCTGCTCGTCGCGCAGGTCGTCGCTCTAGCCGATCGTCCGGTGGTCGCGCCGGTCCTCCCTGACGGTTACCGGGGGATGGGCGGCCAGGTAGTCGCTGGCGGCGAACAGGCCGAAGCGGTAATCGGCGAGCCTGCGGACGACGATGTTGCCGGCCGTCGGTTTCCTGACCGTGATCAGGATGTCGATTTCCCGGCGGGCCAGGCTGTAATACATCGGCACGGCGATCAGCTCGATTTCCAGGGCCGGGTGCATGCCCTGGAACCTGCCGAGGCGTGAGGCGAGAAAGCAGTTGCCGAAGCCGTCGGGGGCGCCGATCCGGATCGACCCGGAAAGCTGCCGGTCCCTGCCCGAGACATCCTCCTCCAGCCGGATGACCGCGGTTTCCATCCGCTCGGCGTAGGGCAGCAGTTTTTCGCCGGCCGGGGTCAGGCGGCAGCCCTTCTCCGAACGGATAAAGAGCTGCGTCGCAAGCCGTGCCTCAAGCGCCGTCAGGCGCCGGGCGACGGTGCTGTGGGTGACCTTCAGCTCGTGGCCGGCGGCGACGAAGGTCTGGTGCCGGCAGAGCACCAGGAAAAACCGCAGGTCGTCCCAGTTCAGTTGCATCTTTCTCCTCCCGATCGCTGCAGGAAACGCGATCTGCCCTCCTCACCGCGCTGCTGGCCGCTGTCCTTCGCCATGCTCCCTCCCCGTCCCGGCATTTGGAGAGCGGGGCCAACTGCCCCTGGAACCCGCTCTCTGCGGGCCAAGCTGACGATATATGCACAACAGGTGCGGAATAATCGCTGTATGCTGTTCAATTATACATGTTCTACACTGGAGATGAAAGCGGGATGAATCAGCACGCGGCGGAGGATCTGCCTGCCCGCACGAGCGGGCGCTTCCGCTGCAACCAGGAATGGCAACAGCCAGCGATGACAGGAGGGACGCGATGAACACCAGCAACGACAATGGTAAACGGGTTGCCAGGGAAGACATGGCAGTGGAAATGTTGATGGAGCAGGGGCGGCTGCTGCACTCCAAGGCGGTGTACGATATCTGCGCGAGGACGATTGCCGCGCTGTCGCAGCAGCTGCGCAGCAGCTCGCCGGATGCGGGGCGGGAAACCGCGCCGGGGCTTGCCGGTCAGCGCTGAGGCGTGCAGAACGGGGAACATGTTCCCAGGCACGAACAGATTGCCCCTCGGGATTGCAGTCAGCCGGAATTGTGTGCTATCGTGTTATGCCCACTGCAGGGCATGACCACGCCGGAGGGATGCTCCAAAGGGTTTCGGGCGGCATTGTACCGGTGACGAGCGACCAGGACGCAGCAAGGTCCGGACATACCCGTTCCCCCGGGACAGTGCATGACATTTCGACGCCACACCATCAGTCCGAGGGTCCTCAATGACCTGAGGAAGCGCTCCGCTTTCGGCATCCTGTTCTACATGGTGGTGCCGTACTGCGTCTTCCTGACCGACGGCTACTTCTACCGCCACCCGGGGTTCTCCTTCCTGGCGCTCGGCATCTTCTCGGCGATCTGCATGTTCCGGATCGTCCATCTCTTTTTCACAAGGCATGTCTCCGAGAAATATTTCATCCTGAACGTCCGGGTGCTGATCGGCAGCGTCCTGCTGACGGCGCTGACCTGGGGGACGATCGCTGCCATGATCCTGGTGCAGGAGAACGAGCAGCGGGCGCAGCTGCTGGTGACCATCTGCACTGCGGGGTTCAGTTCCGGCGGGGTCATCTCCTTTCTGCCGGAGCGGCGCCTGTCCATCGTCTACAACCTGATGATGCTGCTGCCGGCCGCCGGGATCATCCTGGTGCAGGGCGATTACCCGACGCTCGGCATCGCTCTGCTGCTGTTCTCGGCGTACCTGGTGATGATCTCCCTGCAGGGGAATGCCGAGTACTGGGCGGCCCTGGAGAACGAGTACCTGCTGCAGAGAAGGTCTGAAGAACTGAGGCTGGCCAGCCGCACCGACTCCCTGACCGGCATCTGCAACCGCCGCCATTTCGACGAGCTGCTCCACCTGACCTTCGGGCTGTGTGCGCGGCGCGGTGCGCACTTCTCGCTGATCATGTGCGATATCGACCATTTCAAGAACATCAACGACACCCAGGGGCACCTTGCCGGTGACGAGTACCTGCGGTTTATCGCCCAGCACCTGCAGGATATCTTCAAGCGGGAGACGGATGTGGTCGGCAGGTACGGCGGCGAGGAGTTCGTCGTCATGCTTCCGGACGAGCACCTGGTGTCGGCGCGGATGCTGGCGGAGATGTTCCGCAACCTGGTGGCGGGTTCGGACCTGGAATACAACGGCACGACGATCCGCTCGACGGTGAGCCTGGGAATCGCCTCGGGGATTCCCCAGGGGGGGGACAGGCCGGAGCTGTTCATCGAGAGGGCCGATGCGGCGCTCTATCTGGCCAAGAAGGGCGGACGCAACCAGGTGGTCGTCTACGAAGAAGAACTGGCGGTTGCGCCGGTGCTGCCGGCGGCGCAGTCAGCAG
>CAYYWK010000576.1:0-2509 GCA_964475345.1 uncultured Desulfobulbus sp. | reverse complement strand
AGACCGTCACCGTATTGGAAAAGAATTGACAGCGGCGGCGAATCCCGGTAAGTCTCAGGTACTCGTCAACACGGAGAAGCGGCAGATTCTGCCGCTTTTTTTTATCGCCGCCGATGTTCGGCACATGTGAGCAGATCCAGACCATGAACAACACCAACCACGTACTGAACCAGCGCCGGGAGAAGGCCGAGGCCCTCGCCGCCCTGGGCGTCAATCTCTACAGCAACTCCTTCAGACCTGCCAATGCGGTGCAGGAACTGCTGCCCAGGGGAGACAGCCTGCACCCGGAGGAGGCCGAACCGGGCGGGGCCGAATACTCCGTCGCCGGCCGGGTGATGTCGCTGCGCAAGTTCGGCAAGGCCGCATTCTGCCATCTCGCCGACACCTCCGGCAGGCTCCAGGTCTACCTGCAGCGTGACACCCTGGGCGAGGCACAGTACGACGTCTTCAAGAAATGGGACATCGGCGATATCGTCGGGGTCTGCGGCACCCTCTTCAAGACCAAGACCGGCGAGTTGTCACTGCTGGCGACCTCCATCACGATGATCTCCAAGTCGCTGAGGCCGCTGCCTGAGAAGTGGCACGGCCTAACCGATGTCGAAACCCGTTACCGTCAGCGTTATGTCGACCTGATCGTCACCCCGGAGAGCCGCGAAACCTTCCGCAAACGGGTGGAGATCATCCGTCTGGTGCGGGAGTACCTGAACGATCACGGTTTCATGGAAGTGGAAACGCCGATGATGCAGCCGGTTCCAGGAGGCGCCACCGCCCGGCCGTTCAAGACCCACCACAAGGCCCTCGACATGGAGCTGTTCCTGCGCATCGCCCCCGAGCTCTACCTCAAGCGCCTCCTGGTCGGCGGCTTCGAGCGGGTCTTCGAGATCAACCGCAACTTCCGCAACGAAGGCCTCTCCACCCGCCACAACCCGGAATTCACGATGCTTGAATTCTACCAGGCCTACGCCACCTACGCCGACCTGATGGATCTCACCGAGGACCTGATATCGTCGATCTGCCAGAAGGTCAACGGCGCCATGGAAATCAGTTACCAGGGCACCCCGGTCAACCTGACCCCGCCCTGGCGGCGCCTGACCATGGAGCAGGCCCTGGTAGAGATCGCCGGCATCGCTCCCGCCGTCCTCGCCGACGAGGCCGCCGTCTTCGCCCTGGTGAGGGAAAAGGGCATCAGGCTCGAACCCCAGGCCGGCATCGGCAAGGCCAAAACCGAACTGTTCGAACTGCTGGTGGAGGAGAGGCTGATCGACCCGACCTTCATCACCTCCTACCCGACCGAAGTCTCGCCGCTCGCCCGCCGCAACGAGGCGGACCCCACCGTCACCGACCGTTTCGAACTGTTCATCACCGGCCGCGAGATCGCCAACGCCTTCAGCGAACTGAACGATCCGGTCGACCAGCGCAGACGCTTCGAGAAGCAGATCGCCGAGCGCGGCGCCGACGAAGAGGTCCACCCGGAGATGGACGAGGACTACATCCGGGCGCTCGAATACGGCATGCCGTCCGCCGCCGGCGAAGGCATCGGCATCGACCGGCTGGTGATGCTGCTGACCGACGCCCCGTCGATCCGCGACGTCATCCTCTTCCCCCACCTCAAACCGGAAGCGAGGTCACAGGGCAAAGAGAAGGAAGCGGGAGACGGCAACTGACATGTACGAGTGGTTCATCAGCCGTCGCTACCTCAAGGCCAAGCACCGGCACGGCTTCATCTCGCTGATCTCGCTGATCAGCGTCGCCGGCATCACCGTCGGAGTCATCGCACTGATCGTCGTCCTCTCGGTCTATTCCGGGTTCACCGACGGCCTGCGCGACCAGATTCTCGGCATCAACTCCCATATCATCATCCAGCGGACCGGCGGCGGCATCAGCGACTACCGTGCCGTCCTGGCCCGGATCCTCGATACCGACAGGGTGGTGGCCGCCACCCCTTACCTCTACGCCCAGACCCTGCTCAGCGGGCCGTCCGGCGGCACCGGCGTGGTGCTGCGCGGCATCGACCCGGAGACCGCCGCAGCGGTGATCAAGCTGCCGAGCCAGATGAAGGAGGGCAGCATCCATGACCTGACCCAGAACGGCAAGATCCGGGTGCCGCACATCATCCTCGGCAAGAATCTGGCCGAAGAACTGCAGGTAGGTGTCGGCGACCGGGTCCGGCTGATCTCGCCCTCCGGGCCGCTGACCCCGACCGGGGTCATCCCCAAGGTCAAGACCTGCCTGGTTTCCGGCATCTTCGAATCGGGAATGTTCGAATACGATTCGACGCTGGCCTATATGTCGATTCCCGAGGTCCAGAGCTTTCTCGCCAGCGGCGACATCGTCCACGGCATCGAGGTCAGGGTGGAGGACAAGGATCTGAACCGGACCGACCAGATCGCCCGCGCCATCGTCGCCGAACTGGGACCAGGCTTCATCGGCAAGGACTGGATGGCAATGAACCACAACCTCTTCGCCGCCTTCAAGCTGGAGAAGATCGGCATGTTCATCTGCCTGGCAC
>CAYYWK010000575.1:0-2518 GCA_964475345.1 uncultured Desulfobulbus sp. | reverse complement strand
TTGCGGCTGGCGTGGCTGGCCTTGACGTGGTAGCAGACGGTGGTGAGGGTGCCGATGGTGGGCTGGTTGCGAATTTTCGAAGCCATAAAAAGGGGTCCTGTGTTGAGATGGCGATTGCGGAATGTCTGTCTTACCCGCTGTGGTTGTGCAGTTTTTCAATGATGAAGATGCCGTAGGTGGCCCGCCAGTTGGCAAGGAAGCGGACCTCCCGGCCCGAGCTGTCGCCGGTGTCGGTGTCGATGGCGATTTCGCGGACGATCCGGTAGCCGACGTCACGGGCGAAGCGGCGAAAATCGGCGAGGGTGATGACCCGGATATTCGGCGTGTCATACCAGGAATAGGGGAGCTGGTCGTTCTTCGGGGCCATCCCCCGGCACAGCAGCTGCAGACGGATCGACCAGTGGCTGAAATTCGGGAAGCTGACGATCACCCGACGGCCGATCCGGGACAGCGAACGCAGCAGCAGGGCCGGTTCGTAGACCTGCTGCAGGGTCTGGCTGAGGATCACGTAGTCGAAACCTGCATCCGGGTAGTCGTCGACCTCGGTGTTGAGGTCTCCCTGGAGAACGCTCAGGCCCCGGGCGATGCAGCGGGCGGCGCGGTCCTTGTCCTGCTCGATGCCGGCACCTCTGACGCCCTTGGCGGCCGCCAGCCAGGCCAGCAGGTCGCCGCTGCCGCAGCCGAGATCGAGGACCCGGCTGCCGGGTTCGATCAGCGTGGCAATCACCTGCAGGTCGAAACGGATATGTTCAGGTTCGGGCGACGCCATGCAGGAATCCTCTGACCAGGTCGGTCAAACGTTGGTCGGGAAGAAGAAAGGCGTCGTGCCCGCAGTCGGCCTCGATCTCGCAGAAGCTGACGTCCCGGCCGTCCCTCTTGAGCCTGCGGACCAGCTCCCTCGCCTGATAGGTCGGGTAGAGCCAGTCGGAGCTGTAGGAGATCACGAGATATTTTGTGTCGATGCAGTTGCCGGTGGGGGCGGGGTGCCGGGTCAGGTCGAAGTAGTCGGCGGCTCTGGTGATGTAGAGCAGGGAGTTGGCGTCGAAGCGGCGGACGAATTTGCTGCCTTGATGGCGGAGGTAGCTCTCCACCTGGAAGTCGGCGTCGAAACCGAAGGAAAAATCGCTCTTGTCCTGCAGCCGGCGGCCGAACTTGCGTCGCATCGCCTCATCGGAGAGGTAGGTCACGTGGCCGACCATCCGGGCCACGGCGAGGCCAAGGTCGGGGCTGCGGTCGGAGCCGTAATAGTTGCCGTGCTGCCAGTTGGGGTCGGCCATGATTGCCTGGCGGGCGATCTCGTTGAAGGCGATGGCCAGCGCGGAGTGGCGCATGGTGGTGGCGATCGGGATAGCCGAGCGCACGCTCTGCGGGAAACGGCGGCACCATTCGAGGACCTGCATACCGCCGACCGAGCCGCCGATGACGGCAAGCAGGCGCTCTATGCCCAGGCTGTCGAGCAACCGTTTCTGGGTCTCGACCATGTCGCCGATAGTGACCATCGGGAAGTCGAGCCCGTACGGGCTGCCGGTGGCCGGGTTGAGCGACGACGGGCCGGTGCTGCCCATGCAGGAGCCGAGGATGTTGGCGCAGACGACAAAATAGCGGTCAGTGTCGATACCTTTGCCGGGGCCGATCAGGAAATCCCACCAGCCGGGTTTGTCGTCTTCCGATTCTTCTGGGTAGCGGCCGGCGACATGGGAGTCGCCCGAGAAGGCATGGGCGACCAGAATCGCGTTGTTCCGCTGCGCATTCAGCTGTCCGTAAGTCTCGTAGGCGATGGTGATCGGGCCGAGCCGGGCACCGCTTTCCAGGACGAGGGTGTCCGGCGGTTCGGCGAAGCGGTGGTACCGTTTTTCGACGATGCCGATCGATCCCGGATCGATCTGTCCGCTGCTGGCGTTCATGGCCGCTTTTCAGCCCTCTCCCGGGGTAGCCTTCGCCAGAGCCTGGTCGAGGTCGGCGAGGATATCGTCGATATGCTCGATGCCGATGGAAAGCCGGATCAGCGAGCTGTCGATGCCGGCGGCGGCAAGCTGTTCCGGCGAGAGCTGCGAATGGGTGGTGGATGCCGGGTGGATGGCAAGGGACTTGGCATCGCCGACATTGGCGAGGTGGGAGAACAGCAAAAGCCCGTCGATGAAACGGCTGCCGGCGGCTATCCCGCCACGGATGCCGAAGGTGACCATGCCACCGCCGCCATTGGTGAGATATGTTTTCGCCGTTTCAAATCCCTGTGAGCCGGAAAGGCCGGGGTAGTTGACCCAGGCCACCGCCGGATGGCCCTTCAGGAAATGGGCGACCGCCAGGGCGTTGGCGCAGTGCCGCTCCATCCGCAGGGCCAGGGTTTCAATGCCCTGCAGGAACTGCCAGGCGTTGTCCGGCGAGATGCAGGCGCCGAGGTTGCGCAGCGGCACCAGCCGCATCCGCAGGGCGAAGGCGATGCGGTTCATCTCGCCGAGGTCGTGGGCGTAGCGCAGGCCGTGATAGCTGCCGTCAGGTTCGTTGTAGAGGGTGAAAC
>CAYYWK010000574.1:0-2523 GCA_964475345.1 uncultured Desulfobulbus sp. | reverse complement strand
AATATGCCGGTACTGCACCTTGACCGGTTTTTCAGGATGGCTGACGGCTTCATGCCAGGCTTTTTCGACGATCGGGTGGTCATCGGGGTGGATGATGTCGGTCAGCGCCTTGCCTTTCAGTTCGTCGACGGAGAACCCGGTGATCCTCTCCGCCGTCGGGCTGCAGTAGGTCTGGATGCCCATGGCGTCAATGATGGAGAGGCTGTCGGAACTGTTTCGCACCAGCAGATCGAGTTTGCGCGCCCTTTCCTGCAGCCGGTCGAGGTAACGCTTCCTGTCGATGGCAAAAGCGATCTGCTGAGCGACGGCAACGAGCAGCTGCAGGTCCGTTTCGTGGTAGATGTCGGTGTCGCTGTAACTGTGCACGGCCACGACGCCCTGGACCTCGTGGCGGACAAGGAGCGGGCTTGCCATCCATGCCAGCGGGCAGGGCCCATCGCCATTGCCGACGGCGCGCTGCCGCAGCGCCTGGCCCTGCAGGAGGATCGGCCTTCCCTCTTCGACGACAAGATCGATGAGGGGGGAATCGGATGCGAATCCGCGCGGTTGAGTGGGATAATCAGGAGCGACGGTTTCGACATGGTAGGGGAAGTGGCGCGTGCCGCTGTCGTTGTCGACGATGGCGATGAAAAAATTGCTGGCATCGATGACGCCGCTGAGAATATGGTGGATGATCCGGTAGAGCTCCACGAGATCTTCGCTGCTGTTGATAGCGTCGGCAATGGTGAAGAGCAAGCGGGTGGTGCGTTCGGCATGGTCCGGGGTGCCGGCCCTGGAGGTCCGGCGGGTATCCTCGCCTGTCGTTCTGCCGGGCGCTTGGCCCTGGATGGTGATGGGGGTGTTCACCGCTGTCTCCTGAACTATGGTGCCTGGTGTATCGCTGCGTATCGACGGTTCATCCGATTGCCTGTGGCGGCCACCGCCATCTGCGACTGTATCAGTATAGGAGATTGCCGGGCAATATGCGAAAGCAAAAAGAGTGGAAAAGTTGACGAATGAGGGAGGCGTTGCCGCTCGCGTGATGGTCTGCCCGCCTTTTCATTGCAACCCGTCGCGTGCAGCAGAGGCGATGTCCATACCGGTGCCCCTCCGGAAACCGGCGGGATGTTGTTTGTTCGTCAGGGGCACATTTCCAAACAGGTTGGGACAATGACATTTTTCATGACACGACTGCTGGCTGAGATGATCGCGCCGTTTCCGGTGATCATCATCCTGACCTTGATGAGCCTGCTCTGCCTGATGACAAAAAGGACCAGGCTTGGCGCCGTCCTGCTCGTTTCCGCAGTGGTATTGCAGATCTTTTTCGGTTACGGCTTTTTTGTCAGGCGGCATATCGCCGACCGGGAAGCGCTCTATCCGGCCCTGCAGGAAGACAGGATAAGGCAGCTGCGGAATCACCCCATCCGCTATATAGTCGTTCTCGGAAGCGGCCATGTATCCGACGACCGTCTGCCGGTAAACAGCCAGATCGGCGGTTCGTCACTTTATCGGCTTGTCGAGGGGATTCGGCTGCGCAGGTACTGGCCGGAGGCGAAACTGGTGCTGACCGGCGGCATTGGCTACGATCCGGTGGCCAACGCAGTTGTCGTCGAGGAGGTGGCGGAGATCCTGGGGGTTGATACGGCCGACATCGTCGTCGAGGACCGGCCGAGGGATACCGGGCAGGAGGCGCAGCTGCTGGCGCCGCTCCTGGGCGAACACGCCTTCCTGCTCGTTACTTCGGCGCTGCATATGCCGAGGGCGATGGAGATTTTCCAGCGACAGGGGATGCATCCTCTGCCGGCCCCAACAGATTATATCATGAAACGGGAAACGGTCATGGCCGCCGGCAGCTATCTGCCGAGCCCGGGAAACATGGAGCTCTCCAGGCGGTTGCTCTACGAACTGCTGGGGGAGAAGTGGCTGGCGATGAAAGAAGCCATGCGCAGGCTATGAGCAAGCGGGCCGGCGCACCGTTCGCCGTTCTTGCCTTGCCGGCAGCGCTCAGCAGACGATCTGCCGGGCAGGAGTGTTGTTTCCCGGAAGTCAGAAAGATTTGAGCGTCCCGTAGAGTTTTCCTTCCGGGCTGTCGTTCAGTGAGCCGCCACTGGAGGCATTTTTCAGGCGATACAGCGTGTGCCTTGACCAGCTTTCAGATATGCCATGGCCGTCGCGGCGGGTGATGGTGCGGACAATCATCTGCTGTTCGAGATCGCAGTGCACGACGACCTCGCCGTGGCTGGTGGCGTAGACTGCCTCGTACCTGGAGGCTCCGGGTTTGGTCCTGATCAGATGGAGAATGGCGGATGCTTCCCCCGCCGCGCCGAAATCCGGACCTTTCCTGCCGAGGTTGACGGTGACCAGCTGGCCGGCGGCCGCGGCGATTGTCATCCAGACCGCGATGACCAGCGGGCAGAGCAGGGTCGGGGATAGTCGCAAGAGAGCTCTCCGATTGAGAAAGCTGCCGGAGCAGCGGATTGTCCTGCTCCGCGCAGGGAGGCGAGGCACCCGGCTATTAGAACTGCTCGACTGCCCCTGGCATGG
>CAYYWK010000573.1:0-2524 GCA_964475345.1 uncultured Desulfobulbus sp. | reverse complement strand
GCAAAAGCGGCGCTGCTGCCGACGATCACCCTGTTCGGTACCGGCGGGGTGAAATCCGGAGGCGGTGATCTCAGTTCGGCCATCCAGGGTGTCGCCCTGCCTATCTCCTGGGAACTTGATCTCTGGGGCCGGTTGCGTTACGCGCGCAATGCCGCTGAAGAGACCTCGCTTGCCGCCCAGGCGGACTACGAGTATGGCCGGCAGTCGCTGGCTGCCGCGGTGGCGCGGAGCTGGTTCACCGCCAGCGAGACCTGGCTGCAGGGGCAGATTGCGGGAGAGATGGTGCAGTCTGCCGAACAGCTGCTGGCGCTGGCGGAGATCCGCTTCAGGGTCGGTGTCGGCAGCGAGCAGGATGTGGCGCTGGCCCGGGCCAGTCTCGGCAGCCTGCGCGACGGCGCCAAGCAGATCGAGCTGGCGCATCAGCAGGCGGTCCGGGCCTTGGAACTGCTCGTCGGCAGATATCCGTCCGCTGAGCTTGCAACCCGTCATGACCTGCCCGCCCTCCCCGGCCCCGTTCCTGTGAGCATGCCGCTTGTGATGCTGGAGCGCCGGCCCGATCTGGTGGCTGCCGAGAGGCGTATCGCCGCGGCATTCAACCGGGTCGGCGAGGCCAAGGCCGCCAGGTTGCCGAAGATCTCGCTCAATGCCAGCGTCGCCACGATGACCAGTGAAATTATCGAACTGAAGGAGGACTTCGACAACCCGACCAGCGGTGCCGGCGCCAGGCTGGTCGCCCCGGTCTACCAGGGCGGGGCGCTGGTGACCCAGGTGGAGATCCGGACCCTCGAGCCGAAGGAGGCGGTGGCCGCCTATGCCGCCAGTGCCCTGAAGGCCCTTGGCGAAGTCGAGAACGGGCTGGCTGCGGGAGGCAACCTTGCCGACCGCGAGCAGCTGCTTGAGGATGTGGTGGCCGACAACCGGCGGGCACTGGAGCTGGTGCAGACCAGCTACCGGACCGGCAAGGCCGACATGCGGGCGGTGCAGCAGCAATTGCTCGATTTCCAGGCCGCCCGGCTGACCCTGCTGCGGGTGCAGAGCGAGCAGCTCAGCCAGCGGGTCAACCTCCACCTCGCCCTGGGTGGAGGGTTTACCCCCGGATCCTGATGAGGACCAAACCGGCGACAGGCCATCCGAAGGCACTCCGCTCAACAGACGACAACAGGTATGGACAAGGCACGACAACATCATGAACAGCAGGCAGCAGGGACGAGCGATCCGCTTGATCCCTCAGCGCACCGGGCAGGCCGCGTGGCGGTCATGGCCTGCCCCGACTGTGACCTGCTCAATCGCTTCCCGGCCGCTGCCCGCTGCACCTGTCTCTGCATCAGATGCGGAGCCCAGCTGTACCGCTATCGCCCGGACAGCGTCGACCGGGCCCTGGCCCTGACCTGCGGGGCGCTGATCCTGTTCGGTATTTCCAACAGCTTTCCCTTCCTGGCCATGAAGAGCGGCGGCATCATCCAGCAGACCACCCTGATCTCTGGGATTATCGAACTCTGGCGGCAGGGGCTCTACGCCCTTTCCACGCTGGTTCTGATGACCTGCCTGGTCGTGCCGCTGACCCAGATGACCGGCCTGCTGTATATCCTCGCGCCGCTGAAATGGGCTGATCGCCCGGCGCCGCTGGCCCACCGCGCCTTTCGCCTGATCCAGCAAGCCACGCCCTGGGGGATGATGGAGGTGTTCATGCTCGGTATCCTGGTGGCCCTGGTCAAGCTCGGCAAGATGGCGACCATTGTCGCCGGCATCTCGGCCTATTCCTTCGTTGTGCTGATCCTGATCATGGCCTGGGCCGTCTCCTCCCTCAACCCGCAGGAACTGTGGGAACACCTCGACCAGCGCCGATGAAAGTTCAACCGATGACAGCCCGCCGGCTCAGCCTGGTCAGCTGCCATGAGTGCCGCCTGCTGCTGCAGGCCCCACCGGCAAACACGGATGCCGTCGCCTGCTGCCCGCGCTGCGGCAGCGACCTGCACGCCCGCAAACCCAACAGCCTGGGACGGACATGGGCGCTGGTGATCGCCGCCATGATCCTCTACGTTCCTGCCAACACCCTGCCCATCACCATCACCACCTCGCTTGGCAGCGCGCAATCCGACACCATCCTCAGCGGCGTCATCTACTTCATGCAGAGCGGATCCTGGGAGATTGCGGCCATCATCTTCATCGCCAGCGTCTTCGTGCCGCTGGCCAAGCTGGTCATCCTTGTCAGTCTGCTGGTCAGCGTCCAGCTCGGGTCGACCAGGCGGCCAAGGGATCGCACCGCCCTGTACCGGCTCACCCAGATGGTAGGGCGCTGGTCGATGGTCGATATCTACGTTGTCACCATCCTGGTGGCCCTGGTCAAACTCGGAGCTTTGGCCACCGTCGAGGCGGGGCCGGCAGCGGTCTACTTCGCCGCAGTCGTCGTCATCACCATGTTCGCCGCGGAGAGTTTCGATCCACGGCTCATCTGGGATATCATCGAGGAAAAATCATGACCGAACAACCCAATCTGGAGCACTTTGCCGCAGGCGCCAGGATG
>CAYYWK010000572.1:0-2532 GCA_964475345.1 uncultured Desulfobulbus sp. | reverse complement strand
GGCGGAACATAACTCCGCCGCCGGCGGTTGCCGGTACACCAGGACCAGGCAGCCCGTCCAACTGGTCTTCGCCGAAGAGCATCCGGACCGCTCCAGCGCCTGCCGGCGGGAGTTCCATATCAAGAAAATGGCCGTGGCCGAGAAACACCGGCTGATCGCGAGGTATCAAGAGAAGTTCGGTGACAGCAGCTGACCCTTGTGTTATCTCCTGAGGTATTATAGATTTAGATACTTTTGTGAGACCAGTGCCTGGCATTGACGCTTTCGGCCTGAACCATCCCACCGGTACCTGCACATGACAACTCCAGACCCCGGCTCAGCGATCCCGATCCTCGTCGTCGACGATGAGCGCAGCATGCGCGATTTCCTGAAGATCCTGCTGCAGAAGGAGGGCTACCAGGTGACGACGGCCCAGAACGGCGAGGCCGGTCTCGATTGCCTGGCAGAAAGCGGCTTCGACCTGGTCATCTCCGATATCCGCATGCCCGGCATGGGCGGGCTGGAACTGCTGGAAACCATCAAGGAACGCTGGCCGGACCTGCCGGTGATCATGATCACCGCCTTCGCCTCCCCCGATGACGCCGTCATGGCGATGAAGAATGGCGCCTTCGACTATATCAGCAAACCGTTCAATGTCGACGAGATCAAGTCGGTCATCGAGTCGGCGACGCGCAGGAACCGGCCGGCGCCCGCCGCCGGCATCGGTCAGCCCTTCCCGGGCATAATCGGCCAGAGCCGGGAGATGCTGAAGATTTTCGACATGATCCGCCGTATCGCCCCCACCCCCGCCAATGTCCTGATCTACGGTGAATCCGGCACCGGCAAGGAACTGGTGGCCCAGGCCATCCACAGCCACAGCAAGGTCGCCGCCAACCCCTTCGTGCCGATCACCTGCAGCGCCATCCCCGAGGAGCTGATGGAGAGCGAACTGTTCGGCCATGTCAAGGGCTCCTTCACCGGGGCGATCAGCGACAAGCCGGGCCTGTTCAACGAGGCCGACGGCGGCACCGCCTTTCTCGACGAGATCGGCGAACTGACGCCGATCATCCAGACCAAGCTGCTGCGCGTCCTGCAGGAGCGGGAGATCAAGCCGGTCGGCGGGACCCGCATCAAGCGCATCAACGTCCGCATCATCGCCGCCACCAACCGGGTTCTCGAGGAGGAAATCCTGGCCGGCCGTTTCCGCGAGGACCTGTTCTACCGCCTGGCGGTGGTGCCGATCCGCGTGCCGCCGCTGCGCGAGCGCAAGAGCGACGTGCCGCTGCTGGTCGACCATTTCCTGAAGAAGTACTCGCGGCAGCTCGACAAGGAAGTCCAGGAGATCTCTTCGTACGCCCTGCAGGTGCTGATGAACTACAATTTTCCCGGCAACGTCCGCGAACTGGAAAACATCATCGAACGCGGCGTCGCACTGGAAACGTCGAACATCATCCTGCCCGAGAGCCTGTCGCTGACCACCGGAATGGCCAGGGAGAAACAGCGCGACGGCGAGGAGGCCCTGCCGCCGCTGTTTCAGGCCGCCGCCAGTGAGGAAGAGCTCTACGACCTCGGCCTGGAACAGGTGGTCACCAACCTCGAGAAGCGACTGATCCGGCACGCCCTCGACAAGACCCAGAATTCGAAGATGCGTGCCGCCGATCTGCTGCAGATGAGCTTCCGCTCCTTCCGCTACAAAGTCAAGAAGTACGGACTCGACTGAGCCATGGATTACAGAACCCTTGCCGAACGTGCCAGGCAGGTCAGCAGCATCGAGCAGCTGCTGCGTCACCAGCTGCTGTGGATGCTGCTGCTGCGCGTCATCCTCTATACCCTGCTGACCGGGCTCTGCGACCTCTTCCAGAACACCAGGATCGAGGTGATCATACCGCCGAAAAACCTCCTCGTCCTGTTTCTGCTCTTCGTCTTCCTGACCACGATCATCTCGGCCGTGCTGCTGATGGTGCTGCCCGGCAGGCTGCGCACCTTCGGGTTCCTGCAGAACATCCTCGACACCATTTTCGCCTCGCTGCTGGTCTATTTCACCGGGGCCTCGCACTCGAACTTCACCTCGGTGTATTTCTTCCCGATCATCGCCGGCGGCCTGATCCTGCCCCGCAAGGGCGGGCTGATCGCCGCCGCCTGCGCGACGCTCCAGTATGCGCTGATCCTCCTCGCGGAGCAGTACGGCATCATGCCGGAATATCTCCAGTATTCAGGACTCAAGGCGGCCGCCCACCCCCTGGTCAGCCTCAGCAGTTTCGGCGTCCTCGGCCTGACATTTTTCCTGGCCGCAGTCCTCAGCGCCCTTTTCGGCATGCGGCTGAGAAGCACGGAGGACGCCCTGACCGATTCGCTGCGCAACTTCGACCGCCTGTCCATCCTCTACAAGCAGATCTTCGACAACATCTCCACCGGCATCGTCACCATCGACGGCGAGCAGACCATCACCTCCGCCAACAGGGCCACCGCCACCATTACCGGTTACCTGCCCGAACAGCTCACCGGCAGGAAATTTGCCGAGATGTTTCCCAACATGGCGCTGGCCGGAAGCGA
>CAYYWK010000571.1:0-2538 GCA_964475345.1 uncultured Desulfobulbus sp. | reverse complement strand
TCAATCAGGTTGTCTTCCAGTCCCACGGTTACAAGCAGCTGCGTGCCGGGCGGGAGCCTGTCCTTTATCTCCATCTTGATGCCATCGATGCTGACATCCAGAGTCCGCCCCATCGAGTAGATGCCATTGCTGCCGTCCTTGGCAACCACGATATAGTCAAGGAGGTGGAGCGCGTCATAACGGATGAACTTCCTCTTTTCCGATACTGTCATTTTCTGGATCCTGGAGTAGTCGATGCTGTTCTTCCTGCCGGAGGTCTCGACTCCGGAGACGGGTTCGTTGCTGTTCTGCCGTCGGGGCAAAGGTCATGGAGTGCTTCCCGATTGCATCCGGATGACGCTATCTGCTGAAAGTCGAACACAAAATTCCTTTCCTGTCAAGGAAGCCATTGAAAATCCAGGGGCAGAGGGATGGACCACTGCCCCTCGGTCGGTTTCGCTGGGAAGGGGATGAAACAAATTTTGGCACAAATATGTAATAATCATTTTCGAATACAACAAAAAAGAAAGAAGATTTCGCGTCGGAGCGACAGGTGTGAACATGCTAAGTGAATAAATAACATATACATAGAACGTTTTTTCTTCCCTGGCACGTGTTTTGTAATATAGGTGGCATCCGGTTGAATAAATATTCAATTGTGTTATTCTCGCGACAGATCAAACAGGATACATGACGAAAATGTATCTTCGGAGGGGATGTCGTAAGCTGGAGTCCGGCGGGGAGGGCCCCTTTGCCTGGCTCCGATCTTCAAGAGGAGAACACAATGGATAAGGCGGATATGGCGTTCGTCCTGGCTTCTGCCGGGCTGGTGTTGCTGATGACACCAGGTTTGGCCCTCTTCTACGGAGGGATGGTGCGGGGCAAGAATGTGCTGGGGACCATCATGCAGAGTCTCTTCCTGATTGCCCTGATATCGGTCGAGTGGGTGTATCTTGGCTACTCGATGTCGTTTGGTCCCGACGTGGGAGGCGTGATCGGCGATCTTTCCTGGTTTGCACTGAGGGGGGTCACCAGCAGCCCGAGCCCGGACTATGCGACGACGATACCGCAGACGGTGTTCATGATCTACCAGTGCATGTTTGCGATCATAACACCGGCATTGATAACCGGGGCCTTCGCGGAGCGGGTGCGTTTCGTTCCTTTCCTGGTCTTCTCGGTGCTCTGGGCGATACTGGTGTATAACCCGGTCTGCCACTGGGTATGGGGCAAGGGGGGATGGCTTGGCGCTATCGGCGTCCTTGATTTTGCAGGGGGGCTGGTGGTCCACGCCACCTGCGGCGCGGCGGCCCTGGCCGGGGTTCTGGCCCTGGGGCCGAGGAAGGGGTATGGCAGAGTCAGCTTCATGCCCCACAATCTGCCGATGACCATGCTGGGTACCGGGCTGCTCTGGTTCGGCTGGTTTGGTTTCAATGGTGGCTCGGCCCTTGCGGCCAACGAGGTTGCGGCGACTGCCTTTGTCGCCACCCACCTCGCCGGGATGGCCGGGATGCTGTTGTGGGTGGTGATGGAATGGTTGTGCAGGGGCAAGGCGACCACCCTCGGAGCTGCCTCTGGCGCGATCTCGGGGCTGGCGACGATCACTCCGGCGGCAGGCTTTGTCGGACCGAACTCGGCGATCCTGATCGGTGGCATTGCCGGGGTGCTCTGTTACCTGGCGGTCAGCATGAAGGGCAGGTTTGGGCTCGATGACTCGCTGGATGTGGTCGGAATTCATGGAGTTGGAGGAATGATTGGAACCCTGTGTCTTGGCATCTTTGCCTCGACCCAGGTCAATCCTGGCGGAGTTGATGGTTTGTTGGCTGGTAATGCAGCGCAACTGGGTAAGCAGGCGCTGGGGGTTGTGGTCGTTGGGGTGTACGCATTTGTTGTCAGCTGGTTGCTTTTCAAGGGAGTGCATTCGCTGCTGGGAATGCGCCTTTCGGAAGAGGCAGAGGTGGAAGGATTGGATTTTGCAGAACATTCTGAAGCTGCCTATAACAACTGAGTATGAGAATACTGCTGTGCACCGGTCATCGTCCGGAATCCTCGCGCCCAAATCGATTGAAGTGAACATGCAGCAGAGGAGAAAGTTATGGAACTGAATACTGGAGATACCGCGTTCATGCTCATCGCCACGGCCCTGGTTATGTTTATGACCCCTGGCCTGGCCCTGTTCTATGGTGGTCTTGTGCGCAGCAAAAACGTTTTGTCGACGACCATGCAGAGTTTTCTCTGTCTGGGAATCGTGTCGATCATCTGGGTGGTGTATGGCTATTCCCTGTCGTTTGGGCCGGATGTGGCCAGCGTCATCGGCAACCTTGACATGGTGTTTCTGAAGAACGTCAGCTGGGAAACGGGTTCGGGAAGGACGATTCCCGATTTGCTGTTCTGTGCCTTCCAGCTGATGTTCGCCATCATCACCCCGGCGCTGATCACCGGCGCCTACGCGGAGCGGATGAAATTTCCCGCCTACCTGCTGTTCACGGCCGCCTGGGTGAGCCTGGTCTACTTCCCGGTCTGCCACTGGGTCTGGGGCGGCGGCTGGCTGGCCAAGCTGGG
>CAYYWK010000570.1:0-2546 GCA_964475345.1 uncultured Desulfobulbus sp. | reverse complement strand
TCGGGGAGGCCTGGAGATCGACCCGCACCTCGTCGCCGGGGCGATACTCCTCCCGGGCCGGTTTGACCGTCACCTGCAGTTCCTTGTAAGGATCTTTCACCGGCACCTTGACATAGCCCATCCGCCAGGTGGGCTTGCCGAGGTCTTCGCCCTGCGGCCCCGGCGGTTTCTCCACCCGGGGGGAAGTGACCAGCACCGACAGGTAGAAGCCCGGCAGGTAATCCGGCAGCACCGGCACCTCGACGATCTCGGAACTGCCGGCAAGGACCTTCTGCCAGCGCTCTATCACCCCGAAACGCTCGACGGTGATCAGGGCGCGGGCGCCGGGGAAGGGGTTCTGAACGAGGAAGCGGGCGGTCTCGCCCACCGCGTAGCCGCTCTTCTCCGGAATGACGTCAAGCAGATTGCCCGGTGTCGACTCCCACACCACCGTGCCCGAGCCCAGCACCCAGCGCTCGATGACCGTGGACTGGCTGCGGCCGCCGCTGTCGGCGATCTCCGCCTTCAGGCGGAAACGACCGGCATGGCGTGGGGTGAAGCGCAGCTCCAGCGGATCCGCGCCGGAGGTCGCCTGTAGTTCCTCCTCCTTTTCCCAGCTGTGCTCGTATTCGGTGAGATAATCCTCGCCGGCTCCCTTGACCCGTGCCGCCCAGGTCTTCCGGTACTCGCTGGTGACGGTCACCGGCACCCCGCTGACGACGTGGCCGTCGCGGTCCACCACCACCAGCCGCAGCGATGCCGGGGTGTCCTGGCGCAGGGTCCAGTCCCCCTGGAGGATGCCGACGAAACGATCCCGGCCGAAACAAGGGACGGCGTTCCGGCCGGCGATGGACTTGCCGCGGTCGTCGCTGACCGAGGTCTCGACGGTCATCTGCCCGTACCAGACCGGGGTCTCGGTCACAGCAAAACTGCTGACCATGCTCCCCGTCCCGTCGAGCCGGCCTTCGCCCTCGTACAACGTCTGCGCTTCCACCTCCCGGTCGTCGTCCTGGTGCTCGGCGCTGTCAAACTGGAACCCTGCGAGGGCAGGCACGTCCGGTGAAAACAGGCGCTGTTCGAGGCTTGCCGTCACCTTCGCCGCCGCATCGCTGTAAGGGCCGCCGGCGTGCAGCCGGGCCTGGCTGGTCACCTCGACGCTCTCGCCGGTTGCAAAACTGCCGCCGTTGAGATCGGTGACGACCTTGAACGGCGACGGGGTGAAATCGCTGACCAAGACCCGCAGCGGCTGCCACTCGTCCTTGCTGAACGTGCTGGTCAGCCTGAACCGGTACCAGCCGACGGCGCCGTTCCGCGGCACTTTGACCTCGCCTGCGAAGGCCCCGAAGGACGACAGGCCGATATCCCGCCGCTCATGGACAACCTTCCCCATCGGGTCCTCCACCGCCAGATGGTAGCGCGGCGCCGGCTTGGCGCCGGTCTTCGCGACGTCCCCTGCCGTGCCGGCGACAGTCCCCGGTTTCCCTGCGCCTGCGGTTGCTAGATCGCCGCCCGTGCCCGGCGGCGGGGCAAAGCGCAGGTTGTCCTGGTCGCGGACATAGATCTTGTACTGGATGGTGTCGCCTGCCCGATAGATGCCCTGGGCCGTCGCCCCCCAGGCACGGATGTGCCCGTGCAGCGGCCGCAACCATTCCGGGATGTATTCGCGGTTGGCGCCCTCCGATGCCACCTGGTACTCGTACCGCAGCGGCAGCACCGCCAGGTCGGCATCCTTGCGGCAGCGCAGGAACAGCCCGGGTTTTTCCACCCCGTCCGCCCACACCTTCTCCAGGGCGGGATCGAGCGCGGCCGTACCGGGCAGCTCCGCGACGCCGTCTTTGGCGGTCACCGCCTGCGCCAGGCTGGCGTCACCCCTGCCGAGAGCCGCGAAGGTGCTCTCGACGACCTCGACCGAGACGCCCGCAACCGGGCTTCCGTCGGCCATGTCGGTTATCCAGACCAGGCTGCCGTGATGGCCGAGCTTGGCATGGACCTGGTACGGCGTCACCTGCGCGAAAAACCATGACTCCTCCGGTGACTTGCCCGGCACCGCGGGTTTGGCGGTGAAATGCCCCTGGACCAGCCCCGAGTCGGCCCCGACCATCTCCCGCACCCCGAGCGGCACCGGAATCGCCGCGTCCCTCGGACCCTCTGGCCGGATGACGCGACGGGCTGCCTTTCCCGCATCCTCGGGGCCGCCCCCGACAAAAGATACATCCAGTTCGTCAAGGTTGACCGCCCAGACATGGGCATCGGTATCCAGCCCCTTCTCGAGGACCGGCATACTCTTGGTCAGGGCAAAGTCCGGCGCCCGGTGGTCGGTGGCAAATCGCATGTCCACCTTTCCTGCGAGCGGGCGACCGAACTGGTCGGTGATGCTCCCTTCGTCCAGCTGCAGCCGGTATTCGCTGAAGGGCCTGAGGATCGACTCCGGCAGGTAGAGGGAGTATTTCTTGCCGGGGCTGTCGGTTTCGGAGAGCTGGGAGTAGGAATAGACCTCTTCCCAGGGGTCGGCGTCCTGCTGGCGGGCGGCAAGCGGCGGAGACAGCTGCAGACCGGAAGCAATGTCC
>CAYYWK010000569.1:0-2555 GCA_964475345.1 uncultured Desulfobulbus sp. | reverse complement strand
GTTGAAAATCCATCAGAGTTCCCTGATCCTCAAATGATTGAAGAGATCAAGGAAAACATCCGGACCAGGGATGCGGTCAAGGCAAAGCTGGTGCTGTCGCATATCGGCGATATCGATGTCAAATCGCAGAACCGGCTGATCTACACCCTGTCGAAGGGAGACGTCGAATTTGTCGTCCCGCTGCTCCTTTTCCTGCTTGATGAACAACCGAAAGTGGCCGAGCAGATGCCGGTTATCCGCGAAACCCTGCTCTCCAGCCTCCTCGCCTATCCGGAAAAACTCGAGATTTTCCTGCGTTCTCCGGAAATCGGCAATCGCGGCGAGCTTATCCGGGTGGCGGGTGAACTGCGCTATGATGCCGTCACCCCGATCCTTCTCGATATCGTCACCACCTCGGCCAACGAGGCTGAAATTCTTCTGATCATTGAAAATCTGGGCCTGATAGGGGATCCCGAGGCGATCAACACCCTGACCGATTTTCTCTACGCCGCCAATCGCGATCTGATCATCACCGCCGTGCAGGCGCTCGGCCAGGTCGGCACGCCCACCGCCATGCACCGGCTGGCGGAAAGGATGGGGACAGACAACGAGATCGATTACCTCATTCTGTCGATATTCGCCGAGGTTCAGGACCAGATCTCGCTGGAGAAGCTCAACGCCACCATCAGGTCGCACTACGCCCATATGCGGACCTATGCCAAGCAGCAGCTCACCGCGATCGGGCCGAAAGCGGTCCCCTACCTGATTGACAACCTGCAGCAGGCGGACCCGGATTTTTTGATCCACACCCTGAATGTCCTCGGTGACATCGGTGACGAATCGGCGGTCATGCCGATCCGCAAGCTGCTGGCCAACGAGCCGAAAAGCGCCAATGTCCGCTTTGCCGCCTACGAGGCCCTGGCCCTGCTGCCGTTGAAGAAAGGCGCCTATACCCTCACCGCCGGCCTCAGCGACAGGGAGGATCACGTCTGTATTGCCGCAGCAAGGGCCATCGACCAGAATTACTCGGAAATACTGACGGCGGGCATCCGCAACCTGCTGCATGGCCAGGAAGACGAGGCTCGGCATATCGCCAAGATCATTGTCAATGCCCAGGTTGACAAGGTGTTCATGAGTCTGGCTGAGGACGAGGTCTTCCAGAAACTTGCCCTGGAATACCTGCCGCATACCCACAAGGATATCCGCGAGCACTACCATCGGCTGCTGTCCGAGGCGGGGCTGAAGGATTTTGCGCGCCAGATACTTGGAACGGATGAAAAAGAGGCCCGTCAGAAAGTGGTCGCTGTTGACGATTCACGTATGATCCTCAACATTTATAAAGCGACTCTGTACGAACTGGGCTATGAGCCGGTGCTCTTCGAGTTCCCGGCTTCGGCGATCGAGTGGTTGCAGAAGGAGAAACCGCTGATGCTCCTCACCGACCTGAACATGCCCAAGATCACCGGAATCGATCTGACCCGCAGGGTGCGGGAAATCTATTCTGGCGGCGAGTTGCCGGTCATCATGGTGACCACCCAGAACGAGAGCCAGGACAACGAGGCGGCGATGGCGGCAGGCGTGAACGCCATCCTCCACAAACCGTTCAATGCCCGGTCTCTGGACGAGGCTATGCAGAAACTGCTGCCTTGAGGAATTCTCCGATCACGTCGAAATGACGGCCCACGTCCTCGGGACGGTGGGCGTCGGAGCCAGCGACGAGCGGGATCTCCCGTTGCACGGCCTTCGCCACGATCCCTGCTGCGGGAAAGGGTTCGCCGCGGATCGGCACCCCGCTGGTGTTGATCTCCAGAGAAAGTCCTTTCGCCTTGACGAGGTCAAGAAGCGCATCGATCTGCTCCAGATGACTTTTTGAGTATTCCAGGTCCGGGAGATAGCGCAGGGCGGCGTCGAGGTGGCAGAGGACATCGGCCGGCAGCTGCCGTACGGCATCACGCAGCGAGGCGAGGTAGTGGCTGAGGATTGCGGCCGCGCCGAGCTCCCTGGCCTTTCTGATGTTCTCTTCTTTTCTGCTGAGCAGGTTGAGGTGTTCCGACTGGCCGGGCAACAGGGCGTAGTGAAAGGACAGGCCGATCCGGCTCCACGGCCGTTTCGCCAGCCGCAAGCGCAGTTCGTCGAGATGTTCCTGGCTGAACCCGGCCTCCACACCCAGGCCGATGGTGAGCCTGTCCCGGTAGATCCTTTGCAGACGCTCTCCCTCCCGGAAGTATTCGTCGAAATCATCCTCGGTCAGCCAGGTCGCTTCCCGGTACCTGACCCCCACCTCCAGATGCTCGAGGAAGCAGAGCTCCCTGAGTCCGCGGGCGATGGCGGCCCTGACATAGTCTTCCATCTCCCCCGTGGCGTGGTGGCAGAACTTGGTGTGGACGTGGCCGTCGCAGGTTGTGTCGATGGCGGGGCGACAGGCAGTCATGGTCTCATCCCTCGAATGGCGGATGGAAGAAGAGAACCGGCGGATCCGGCGCAACCGCGCCGGGTCAGGCGGTCCCGATCGGGAAGAAATGGTCGACGCCGTCAAATGCCGAGGTGTCGCAGACATTACCAACCACGAGCCGGAG
>CAYYWK010000568.1:0-2559 GCA_964475345.1 uncultured Desulfobulbus sp. | reverse complement strand
CCGCCGCGCTTCACACGCTCGACCTTCTCATGATCGAGAAGGCGACGACGGCGAGGAAGCCGCGGCCCGAGGTCTTCATCGTGCCGCTGTCTCGGAACAGCAGAAACAGCAGGACCACCGACAGGGCAATGCTGATCGCCGCCAGGTCGCGCCACTGCGGGACCTTGACCAGCGGTTCGCGGAACGAGAACTTCGGCAGGCGCTTGGCGTTGTAGACTCCCCAGTGTGCCCCGGCTTCCCCTTCCTCGGACTTCTTCCACACCTGGTCGAAGGCCTCCATGATGTAGTAGGTGTAGCCGTTTTTTTCGGCGGTTGCCAGGAAGCGCCGCAGGAACTTGGCCTGGTTGGCCTGGCTGGCGAC
Source organism: uncultured Desulfobulbus sp. (assembly GCA_964475345.1). GTDB lineage: Bacteria > Desulfobacterota > Desulfobulbia > Desulfobulbales > Desulfocapsaceae > Desulfoprunum. The sequence continues at coordinate 2,198 of CAYYWK010000568.1, read as the reverse complement.
CGCCTGCTCGCGGGTGCGGCCGTTGCTGGGCCAGCCGACCTCGGTGATGACGATCGGCTTGTCCGGGAATTTCCTGCGCAGTTCGTTGTAGCGGAGCACGCAGTAATTGACGGCCTCGTCGATGGGGATGCCCTCCCAGTAGGGCAGCAGGTGGACGGCGATGAAGTCGACATGTTCGACCAGTTCCGGGTGCTCGAGCCAGATATGCCATGGTTCGGCGCAGCTGACCGGGGCCCATACCGCGGCCTTGACCCGCTCCAGGTAGCTGATCATCGCCGGGACGGTCTGCTCGGTGCGCAGCAGCGTCTCGTTGCCGACGATGACCCGCACGACGTTGCGGTTATTTTCCTTGTAGACCTCGATGAGCTTTTTCAGCTCTTCTTCGTTGTCCTTGTCGATATTGGAGATCCAGGCGCCCAGCACCACATTCAAGCCCTTTTTGTCAGCCAGGCGGGGAATGGCGGCGAGCGTACCCTTGACGCTGTAGCTGCGCACGGCATAGGTGCTGCCGGCGAGCAGGGAGAGGTCTTCCTCGATCTCGGCCTCGCTCGGGAAAATGTTCAGTTCGGCGGACTGGCCGGCACGGTAGGGCGAGAAGGAAAAACCCTGAACCATATCCGGCCAGGGCGGCTCGATGTCGGGGGAGTTGACCAGCATCCAGAGTAGGGTGGCCAGGCCGCCCATGATGATGGTGATAAAAATGCCGGATCGGTTCATACAGTGCAGTCCTTGGAGAAGACGATGTCTGCCCGGCCGAAGCGACCGCATTGCCGGGGGAGACTCAGGTTTGTCAAATTCGTGTGGTATGGCGGAGTTATGCGTTTCTTCATCGTTACATGGCGCCGTTTGTCCCGTCAAGGGAATTCACCCCGGCGGCAGTCGCCCGGCGACGTCCGGTATTCTCCGGATTCTTCGGAAATTCGGCCGACTATATAGCACGAAGCGGGTGACATGAAAAGCGCGTAGAGAGGTATCCGTGAAATGTATCGCAGCCGGTGACGGAAGAAGAACAATCTGGCTAGTGGCCCAGCAGATCCAGCAGGAGAGCGATGTCGGCCCCGGTGTGGGAGGCGTTCACCTGCAGGCGGATGGTCTCGTCGCCGCGCGGTACCACCGGATAGGTCAGGCCGACCGCCAGCACCCCGCCGTCGAAGAGCCGCTGCACCATCCGGCGGGTGGTGTCGGTGTCCCGGACCAGCAGCGGCACGATCGGGTGCGGGCCGGGGATCGATTCGCGACCCAGGGCGGCGAGGCCATCCCGCAGTTCGCCGGTTCGCCGCCGCAGCCTGTCGAGCAGGACCAGGCCCTCGGGGCTGTCGCAGATGTCGATGGCAGCGACAGCCGCGGCACAGTCGGCGGCACTGAGCGGGTTGGTGTAGATATAGGTGTCGGCCTTCTGCCGGACCGCTTCGATAACCGGTGCACTGGCGGCGATGAAGCCGCCATTGACGCCGAAGGCCTTGCCGAAGGTGCCGACGATGATCTCCGGAGAGGCGCCGCAGAATTCGGCGGTGCCGCGGCCTGACTTCCCGTAGGCGCCGAGGCCGTGGGAGTCGTCGACGACGGTGATTACCCCGTCGCGGAAATTTCCCGCATACTCCCGGCACAGGGCAACGATCCGGTCCATCGGGGCGCAGTCGCCGCGCATGCTGAAGATGCCGTCGAAGATCACCACCACCCGGTCGCTGCGGGCCGGGTCGACCTCGTCGAGGCACCGCCGCAGATCGTCCAGGTCGTTGTGGCGATAGATCCCCTTGTTGCCGCCTGCAACTCCGGCGATCCGCATCGCCCGGATAATGCTGTTGTGGTTGAGCTGGTCGCCGATCCAGTGGGTGGCCGGCGAGGCGATGGCCAGGGCCAGGCCGCAGTTGGCGGTGTAGGCGGAGTTGAAGATCTTTGCGGCCGGCCTGCCGACGAAACGGGCGATCCGTTCTTCCAGGGCGGTGTGGGGTGCGAATGTGCCGTCGATGAAACGCACCGCCCCCGGTCCGGTTCCGAATCGGTGGCTCGCCTGATCAGCCGCCTGGAGCACGGCCGGGTGGAAGGAGAGGGAGAGGTAGGAGTTGGAGTTCATCCGCAGGAAGGGTCGGTCGTGCCCCTGCAGCAGCCAGCGCGGGCCATTGATGCCTTCGGCTGCGATCCGGTCGCGGATCACCCGCTCCGGCGCCTTGCTCCGTCCTTCGTCTGCCAACTGCCGC
>CAYYWK010000567.1:0-2564 GCA_964475345.1 uncultured Desulfobulbus sp. | reverse complement strand
GCCTGGACCCCGGAAAACCCCTCCGCGACCAGCTGGATCTCGATTCAATGGATTTTCTCGACATCGTCATGGAACTCCGTAAACGTCATCAACTGCAGATTCCGGAGGCCGATTATCCACATCTCGCGACCCTGAACAGCTGTGTGGACTATCTGGAACCGCTCCTGAAAGACGCCTGAGGCGTGAACATACCGTTTCTCATCATCGGCGGCGGGCTGTCAGGCCTGGCCGCCGCAATCCGTTTTGCCAGATTCAACCCTGAAGTCACTGTCCTCGAAAAACACCACCGCCCCGGTGGCCTCAACTCTTATTACTACCGTCATAACAGGCTCTTCGAGACGGGACTGCACGCCATCACCAACTACGCCGCCGCAAACGCCAAAAAAGCCCCGCTGAACAGGCTGCTGCGGCAGCTCAGGATCTCCCGCGACCAGCTGCACATTCACCAGCAGATCCGCAGCGAGATCATTTTCAAAGGCTGCGCGTCACTTTGTTTTTCTAATGATTTCAGTCTCATCGAAGACGAGATCAGAGGTACCTTCCCCCACTGCCGCGAGGGTTTTTATCGACTGCTGAGGTTTCTCGACGGCTTCGATCCCTTCGCAATCGTGCCCTTTGCTTCTGCCCGGCAGTTTCTCGAACAAACCATTCCGGACCGACTGCTGATCGAGATGCTGCTCTGCCCATTGCTGTATTACGGCTCGAGTATCGAGAACGACATGGATCTCGGCCAGTTTGCGATCATGTTCAGGGCAATCTTCCAGGAAGGGCTATTCAGGCCTGGCGACACAATCAAGGAATTTCTCGACCTCCTGCTGGCCCATTACCGCGATCTCGGCGGAGAGTTCCGCACCGGCGTCGAAGTTGCCGAAATACTGCATGCAAACGGCAAAATTGAGGGTGTAATACTGACCACCGGAGAAACAATCCGCTGCAGCTATCTGCTGTCGACCATAGGTATCGAGGAAACCCTCTCCCTGCTTGGGTGCCCGCCACTCCCGCAGGATCTCCCCCGCCTTGGCTTTATCGAGACCATTTTCGAACTCGAGCCATCCCGCTGCCCGCAGCTGCCTGCCGATCGAACCATCATCTTTTTCAACGACTCTCCAACATTCCAGTACAGAAGGCCTAATACACCCGCCGATTTTTCCAGCGGTGTCATCTGCCTGCCCCAGAATTTCGAAGGCATCCCCGTCACGGCGGCAAAAGAGATCCGCTCCACGCACCTCGCCAGCTATGATGCCTGGAAATGTCTTTCCGAAAACCGCGGGGAGTATGCCGCGGCAAAAGACGCGGCCGCCGCTCAGTCCCTTGGGGTGCTCGAAGACATTGTCGGCCGGTTCAGCCAGGCGATAGTCTTCCGTGACACCTTCACTCCGTTGACAATCGAACGCTACACTGCTAAAAAAGAAGGCGCCATCTACGGCTACCCGCAAAAGTTCAAGGACGGTGATCTCGGCTACGACAACCTCTTCCTGGCCGGGACCGACCAGGGATTCCTCGGGATCGTCGGTTCAATGCTCAGCGGCGTATCGATGGTGAACCGGCACATACTCCCCAGATTCTGATTCCCCACCTTTTCAACCATATTCCTCGAGATCGACCGATGCCCGTACCGTTTTCTCAAGTCTCCGACGCCTATGACGTGATCGTTATAGGTTCTGGGTTAGGGGGACTGACGACAGCCAACCGCCTCGCCTATTGCGGGCACAGGGTCCTGCTGCTCGAATACCATCACAAGCTCGGGGGTCTGGCAGCCTGGTTCAAGCGCCGTGGCCATATTTTCGACGTGTCGCTGCATGGCTTTCCTTTCGGGATGGTCAAGACCTGCAAGAAATACTGGAACAGGGAGATCATGAACTCCATCGTCCAGCTCAAGAAAATAGTCTTCGACAATCCCCAGTTCTCCCTGCAGACGACCTTTGACCGCCAGGATTTCACCGCCATCCTCAACACGCGCTTTCATATTCCCCATACGACCATCGAGCGTTTTTTCGAGACCGTCTCGTCGATGAACTTTTACGACGATCGGACCATGACCACCAAGGAGCTCTTCGAGCAGTTCTTTCCCGGCCGCACCGACGTCCACCGCCTGCTGATGGAACCCATCACCTACGCCAACGGCTCCACCCTCGAAGACCCGGCCATCACCTACGGCATTGTCTTCTCCAACTTCATGAATCGTGGCGTCTTCACCTTCGAAGGCGGCACCGACAGGCTTATCGGCTTGATGACAGCCGAACTGGAAAAAAACGGGGTGACCATCTGCACCAAATCGAAAGTGGAACGGATAATCGTCGAGAAAGGCCGGGTCCGCGGAGTCGAGGCCAATGACCGGACGATCGCCGCCAAGGCCGTCGTTTCCAACAGCGGCATCACCAACACCATCAACAACCTCACCGACCGCCGCGCCTTCTCCGAAGCCTTTCTGGAAAAGGCATGCGCCGTCAGAGTCAACAACTCAAGCTGCCAGGTGTATATCGGGATCGATACACACCAGCAGATACCCGACATCGGCGACCTTCTCTTCACGTCCACCGCGCCGGAATTCGACTCGCAGGAAT
>CAYYWK010000566.1:0-2574 GCA_964475345.1 uncultured Desulfobulbus sp. | reverse complement strand
GCATCCGCTTGTTGGATATGCTCGTTGATTTAGATATTTAAACACCGGAACAATAGCACAACAGTATGAAATACATCCCAACCAGATTACCAACTGGAAGCGGCAACTGAGCGAAGGTGCGGCCTCTGTCTTCGATGCTGATACTTCGGACCGAATCGAATGTTGATTTGAAGGCCCTGCACGCGAAAATCGGGCAACTGACGCTGGAAAACGATTTTTTAGAAGGCGCGCTCACCAAGATGGGGTTGCTGAGCGCAAAGCGATAATAGACAGAACCCATCCGCTCCCTGTTACACGACAGGCACAGCTCGTCGGGATAAGCCGTGGCACCGTCTATTATCAACCCAAAGCACTGTATGCCTCAGATCTCGCGCTCATGCGCAAGTTGGATGAGTTGCATCTGGAGTATCCGTTCATGGGATAGCGGATGCTGCGTGATCAGCTGGACCGGCAAGGGATTGTTGTTGGTCGCAAGCATGTCAGTACGCTGATGAAACGTATGGGGATCGAGGCAGTGTACAGAAAGCCGAGGACCAGCAAGAAACATCCCGGCCATACAATCTATCCTTACCTGCTGCGAGGCATGGCCATCAATCGGGCCAATCAGGTCTGGGCGCTGGATACGACGTATATTCCCATGGCCAGGGGATTCGTCTATTTGACGGCGGTTGTTGACTGGGCAAGCCGGAAAGTACTGGCCTCGAAGATCGCTATTACTCTAGAATCGAGCCATGCGGTCGAAGTATTGCAGGAAGCTTTTACCCATCATGGCAGGCCGGAGATCATCAATACAGATCAAGGCAGCCAGTTTACTGCCGACGAGTTTGTACGAGCGGTCAAGGAACAGGGTTGTCGACTGGGCATGGATGGCCGTGGAGCGTGGCGGGACAATGTATTTGTTGAACGGTTATGGAAGTCCGTGAAATATGAAAGGGTCTATCTGCATGCCTATGATTCGGTTAACGAAGCTCGCAGATCAATCATGCAGTATCTTGACTGGTACAATCGAGATAGACCTCATTCACAGTTAGGCAGAAAAACCCCTGATGAAGCATATGCCGTGATGCTGCCGACGGTTGAACTGGCAGCTTGAGATCAAGCAGAGGTTCCACTTAAGGACTGCTGATTGTTGTTCAAACAATGAGAACCCACCTCTGAGGTGTTGCCACAGGGTTAATGACTGAAACACTATGGTATCAGGCGGTTGATGTCCATGCAGTGAAAATTCATTACGATGCTGTAGTCTGGTAAAACCGGTGTGGATCAGTAGTGGACAGACAAGGCAAGGTACCTGGCAGAAGCGTCGTAGCTGAACGAATAAAATCTTGCAATATCGACCTAAAAAAAGATACAGATCCAAGCTTAAATGGATCGACTTCGGTCAGGAGCCGGTTTTTAGGACCGCCTTAGAAAACGATGTCTTATCACCATCACCATCACCCACCCCTACCGACAGCAGCCTGGCACGGACGTAGCGGGCGAAGAGTAGGAAGGAAAATCTCGAGCGATATGCCCACTATGACAACCGCATCAGCCGAGAAACAGGTGTAACAATTGTGAAGTGAGACCTATCATAGCGAAATTTTGCATCATCCCTGCCATTGTTCAAAAACATTCAGGAGATTCTGTGACACTGGCACCACTGTCCCGAAAAAAACAGCATGGAGACAGGCTTCGACAGTGTCTAATCCTTAATGCAGCGGACGCTCATGCCGAATGCCTGTCTATTGGAGTTCATTCCGGCATTGGTGCTGTAGTAAAAGAAGTTGCGACTGCGACTGTCATCTACCGTGCTGCTGGTCCAGTAGTAACCATTAGTCCCGACGGCAAACAAAGTCCCATCTAGACTGCGATAGCCAGCCATAACAAGTTTCAAAGGCGAGGCAAATGCCCCGGCAGCATTGTTGCTGCTCCAGGAAGCCCTTTCGGTTTCGAACTCTGCTTCCGTCGGCAGTCGAAATCCTTGCGGACAAGGATTGTTCGCCCCGGAGAGTCCCTGCCAGAGATTACGATTGAGCGGATCCCGCCAGGACCAGGGATCGACAGTCTCAGTTATAAAATTACTGTGCCCGGGTACATCATTGGCACTATTTACGTTAGTTTCTGTACTGGTGCGGTTTTGATGGCCGTCACCAAGCCTGCCCCACTGGTACAGGTCGCCATAGGCGAACTCATCCGTCGAGTTGGTTGCCACCCGGCTGGCGCCGAGATTGCGATCCTTCCAGCACCTGTTTACCGACAGCACTTCATCGGGTTCGGTGCAGACCGTTGTAATTGAAGGATTTTGGCCCGATGCCACCTGCAAGGAGTAGATAGATTCTACCAAGCCAACCTTGTCATCGCCATCGACATCACCCAAAACCCTTGCCGATACATCGCTTGCCGATACCAGCATCAGCATGCTCAATCCAAGCAACCATTTTCTCTTCATTTTCAAACCTCCTCTGTTCTATGCATTTTCAACTTCCAGCAAACTGAATAGTTGTTGGAAAGGGACTTTTGCAAGGCATACTCGAAAGATAAAAGAACGAGAGAGGGCCAACTAATAAGCAGGCAAGACTGGCGATGGCAATT
>CAYYWK010000565.1:0-2574 GCA_964475345.1 uncultured Desulfobulbus sp. | reverse complement strand
CGACATCCACCCCGGCACCATCGCCGCGGTCCCGGATACCATCGCGCAGCTCAAGGCCAAGGGATACACCTTCGCTACCGTCAGCGAGCTCATCGCCATGGACGACCCCGCACTCTCCGCCACGAATGCGCCGGCCGCTGCCGCCGCGACGCCCCGCCCCTACGGCGGCGGCCCGTCCACATCGATCACCGGCGGATCGCGTTAGCGGCGTGCGCGCGCACGTTTTCCAGCATGTGGAGTTCGAGGGGCCCGGGAGCATCGGGCCTTGGCTGACGGCGCGCGGGTATGATGTGACGCGGACACGGCTTTTCGAGGCGGCCGATTTGCCGGATTTCGGGGAGATCGATTTGCTCGTCATCATGGGCGGCCCGATGAGCGTCAACGACGAGGAGCAGTATCCCTGGCTCGTCGCGGAAAAACACCTGATCCGGCAGTGTATCGCCGCCGGCCGTGCCGTGCTGGGGGTCTGCCTGGGCGCGCAGCTGATCGCCTCGGCGATGGGGTCCAGGGTCTACCCCAACCAGTGCCGTGAGATCGGCTGGTTTGCCGTTCGAGACATGGCGCCGGCAGTCGGCGGGCATTTTCGATTCCCCGCTGCGTCGCTGGTCTTCCACTGGCATGGCGAAACCTTCGATCTGCCCGCCGGCGCCGTCCTGCTGGCGGCAAGCGAGCAGTGCCGCAACCAGGCCTTTCAGCTCGGCGAAAGCGTCATCGGCCTGCAGTTTCATCTGGAAACGACACCGGAGTCGGCGGCGGCTCTGGTCACCAACTGCCGCGACGAACTGGTGATAGGCCAGTGCATCCAGACCGCGGAACGCATCCTCTCAGCACCTCCGGAGCACTATCTGGATATCAACGTGCTGATGCACGAGGTACTTGCCTACCTCTGCCGAAAGCACAAATGAGATCCGCCCGCAGGCGGTACTCCTCAGCCTGCCCGTCCACCTGAGCAGCCCTCGTCACCGCCGCCGGTTTTTCTATTCGATTCTTATTGCAATGCACATAAGAGAAGTTTATACAAATTCCCGCACTGTCCACACCGGCTTTGAGCCACGCACAGCGTCAGAAGGAAAAGCAATATGCTGTAGATATTCACCAAAACCATTTCCAGGAAAATCGTCACCATCCTCTTCGCCTGTTCCATCATCTTCTGTATTTCAGGGCTGGTGTACCTCAAGGTTCCACTCCCGGATCATCGACGAGCGACTGCACGGCATGGGGGAATCGCTGAAGAAGCAGATAGAAACGCAGATTGACGGCAAGCTCGACATCGTCGTCACCAATGTCAACACCCTGTCGAGGAACCAGTTGATCATCGAGGCGCTGCAGCAGAACACCACCCAACTCGCCACCGGCGTCATCGAGCAGGTCGTCGCCGATTACAACGTCGCCGACTTCAAGGGGACGCGCATCCAGCTGATCCGACCGGACATGACCGTCATGTTCAAGAGTTCCGGCAAGCAGGCGGGCGACGACTTCTCCGAGCGGGCCATGGTCAGATCCGCCATCAACGACAGGAAGATCCTCTCCGGAATAGAGATAGACGATGGCGGTGTCTACCTCCGGGCCCTGGCCCCGGCCATCGACCAGGCTGGCGCCTGTGTCGGAGCAGTGGAGATGATGCTCGGCGTAGGATCCATCAGCAGGTACATGCAGACCGAAAAGAACTTCTACATCCTCCTCGTCGACAGGAAAGCGGTCAACGAAGAACGCTACAGAAAGGCCGCAAGCGACGTCGAGATCGGCGGCAGCTACCTCACCGCCAACGCCAAATGGTTCGACGATGCCACCCTGCAATTCGCGAAGAATCTCGACTACGTGGCTCTGGCCGACGCCAGGCACCTCCTCGACGAGAGCTATGCGGTCAGTTTCAGCGACGCCACCGATTTCAGCGGCAAAAAATACGGCATCCACGTCTACGGCATGGAGCGCGACACCTTCTTTGCCGGCACCAGCAGGTTCTTCAGTACGATGAACATGCTGTTTTCGGCATTTGCGGGAATGCTGATCCTGATGATGATGATCATGGTCTTCGCCCTGAACCGGATGGTCGGCAAGCCGATCCGCACCCTGAGCACGTTCTTTTTCACCATGGACAATGACCTCACCAAAACCGTGAACATCAGAAGCAATGACGAGATCGGCCAGGCCGCCGCCAGCATCAACGCCTTCCTCGGTTCCCTGCGCGAGACCTTCTCCGCTGTGGCCACTGAAAGCAGCCGGCTGAGCGATTCATCTGAGCAGTTGCAGGACAACAGCAGGAAAATTTCGGTGGAAAGCGAGCAGGTGGCGGGACAGAGCACCGTCGTGGCGGCGGCGGCCGAGGAAGCGAGCAGCTACACCACTGTCGTTGCCGCGGCGATGATCCAGGCCGCCACCAACCTGTCGACGGTGGCCTCGTCAACGGACGAGATGAGCGCGACCATCGGCGAGATAGCCGGCAATACCGAAAAAGCCCGCAATATCAGCGAACAGGCCGGGGCCCTGGCCAGCGAACTGATCTCCACCATGGAGGATTGCGGCAAGGCCGCGCAGGAGATCGGCCAGGTGACCCAGACCATCAACGAGATATCC
>CAYYWK010000564.1:0-2587 GCA_964475345.1 uncultured Desulfobulbus sp. | reverse complement strand
GCCCCTGGCGCTACGAGAAGAACGATACCGTCCTGCACACCGACCTGACGGTGCAGCCGCGGCAGAGACGCGCAAGGTCCTCCTCGAAATTCAGGATCGAGGAGGCAGCGGGCAAGACGCAGCCGGCCTTCGTCACCTATGCGATGAACCTCCTGCAGGGGCTGACCGCCTCCCGCCACTACCTGGTGACCCTGAACCGGCCGGGCGGGTACCAGGATGACGAGGTGATCGCCCGCATGGTCTACCACCACCCTACCTATACCGCAGCCTCGATGGACACCCAGGCGGAACTGCCAGGGTTGAACGCTGCCGGCCGGGTGGCATTCTGCGGCAGCTATTTCGGGTACGGTTTTCATGAAGACGCTGTCCGGGCCGGGGAGGAGGCCGCGCTTGCCCTGACAGAGAGGAGGATCCCATGAATTCGCGCATCTTCTTCGGCACCCTGCGCCACGACCGCAGCCGTGAGGTCGCGCACGGGTTTTCCTATCCCCTCCACCTCTATGCCGTCGACCTCGACGAACTGCCCGCGCTCGACCGGGCGTCGCCGTGGTTCGGCCACAACCGGCTGCGGCCGGTGGCACTCCATGACCGGGATTACCTGTATCCCGGCGAAGAGCCGCTGGCCAAAAAAGTTCAGCGGGCGCTGCGCGAAAACGGCATTGCCGAGCTTCCGGCGCAGGTCGTGCTGGTCACCGCCCTGCGGCAGTTCCATTACGTCTTCAACCCGGCCAGCTTCTTTTTCTGCCGCGATAGCGGGGGCAGGCTCTTTGCGGTGCTGCTGCAGGTCAACAATACCTTCGGCGAAACCCATCTCTACGTCCTCGACACGTCGGGCGATGGCCGCACCGCCAAAGACGTGAAGGTCTTCCATGTTTCCCCGTTCTTCCCGCGGGAGGGCGAATACGATTTCGACTTTGCCCTCTCCGCGGACAGCCTGGCGATCTCCATCACGTACCGTATCGCCGGCCAGACGGCCCTTGTCGCCTCCTTTACCGGTCGTGGGGAACCGCTCGGCGGCGGGATGATTGCACAGACCCTGTTCCGCCACCCGCTGCGGGCGATGATGACCTACCCGCGGATTCTCTGGCAGGCCGCCCGGCTCTATTTCGGCAAGAAATTGAAGGTGTTCAGTAAGCCTGAGCCCTGTTCGCCGTTGACCATCCGTGAGGCGACTCCGTTGTTGGAGTCTCTCGGAAGGAGGATGGTGACCTCCTTTCTCGGCAAACTCGATCACGGGGAACTGCATATGCAATTGCCAAAGGGAGAGACGCTGCGCTTCGGCCCGGGAGGGGAGGAACAGGCGGCGCTGACGGTGCACCGGCCGCGCTTTTTCCGGCGGGTGCTGCTGGCTGCCGATATCGGCTTTGCCGAGGCCTATATCGACGGAGACTGGGACAGTCCTGATCTGACGGCACTGCTGTCGCTTATCGGCCACCGGGAGGAAGTCCTCGACGACCGCCGGCTATGGCCGGCTGTGGCCGGTCGGGGACTCAACTGGCTGTCGCACCTGCGCCGTGATAACACCCCGAATGGCAGTCGCCGCAATATCCGTGAACATTACGACCTGGGCAACGACCTCTACCGGCTGTTTCTCGACCCGACCATGTGCTACTCAAGCGGCATCTTCGCGGGTCCTGCTGAAAGCCTCGAACTGGCCCAGCAGCACAAAATCGCCGCCATCATCGAGCGGGCGCAGATCGGCTCCGAGGACCACGTGCTCGAGATCGGCTGCGGCTGGGGCGGGTTCGCCATCGAGGCGGTCAGGCGGACCGGCTGCCGGTTGCTCGGCATCACCATCTCCCGTGAGCAATACGAATGGGCCACCCGGCGGGTTCGGGAAGAGAGGCTCGAAGACCGGATCGAGATCAGGCTGAGCGACTATCGCCATGTCGAAGGCCAGTTCTCCCGAATCGTGTCCATCGAGATGCTGGAGGCGGTCGGTCACCGCCACATGCCCGCCTATTTCCAGGTTGTCGACCGGCTGCTGGCACCGCACGGTCGGGCTGTGCTGCAGGTCATCACCATGCCCGACCAGAAGTACCTGGCCTATCGCCTGGGGTCGGATTTCATCCGCAAGCATATCTTCCCGGGCGGCCATGTCCCGTCGCTCAGGGCCGCCGCCAGCGCAATGTCAGCGCGGAGCAGGCTGGAAATCGCCGAGGCCGTGGATATCGGGAGGCATTACGTGAGAACGCTGGCCCTCTGGCGTGAGAACTTGCAGGCAGCGCGGGAGCAGGTGCTGGCGCTCGGCTTCGACGAGTCCTTCCTGCGCAAGTGGGAGTACTATTTCTGTTACTGCGAGGCGGGTTTCCGTAACCGGCAGATCCGCAACTACCAGCTCCTGCTCAACCGGATGGGCGAGAGCGGCGGTGGGCCGAGATGAGCGGCAGGCGCAGTTGGACCAATCTGGTCAACTACCTGCTCTTTCAGTGCGGGTGGGTGATATGCGTGCTGGGAGCCGCGAAAGGGCATCCCTACCTGGCGGCGGTTGTCGGGCTGGTGCCGCTCATCCTGCACCTGCTGCTGGTCGCCGACCGTCGGCGTGAAGGACGGCTGCTGGCGATCGCTCTGTTCCTGGGCATCAGCG
>CAYYWK010000563.1:0-2596 GCA_964475345.1 uncultured Desulfobulbus sp. | reverse complement strand
CAGGTCCTGCCGTTGCTCGACCGCATCCTGAACGCCGAGGTCGGCGGCAGATCGGTGGAGGCGCTGCTCGACACGCTCGCGGCGAGGGTCTAGCGGCCGGCAGCAGGGCAGCGGACAGGGCGGCTGGGGTCAGACAAGCGGCCGCGAGCGCCGCTGGCTGATGAATATCCCCAGAAATACCAGCAGGCTGGCCAGGAACTGGAGCAGGGTGAAGGTCTCGCCGAGCAGGACGAAGCCCATGACGACGGTGAATACCGGGATCAGGTTGATATAGGCCGAGGCCTGGCTGGCCGGCAGCTGGCTGACCCCGAAATTGTAGAGAAAGTACGCGCCGATGGTGACGAAGCTGCCCAGGTAGAAGACGGCCAGGGCAGGCAGCAGGACGACCTCGCCGGGCAGGTTGGTTTGGGGGGAGATCAGGAAGAGGGAGAAGAACAGCGCCCCGACCCAGCTCTGCACGGCAGTGAGGAAGAGCGGTGAATAGCGGCTGCTGAGATGCTTGAGCGAGAGGGTATAACCGGTGGCGGCGACCATCGCCAGGAACTCGAGGAAATTGCCGAGCAGCGGATTCGGGGCATCGGCGGTGGTCTCGCCGCCGACGCTGAGCAGGCAGGCGCCGGTGATGGCGACGGCGAAACCGGCCATGGTCTGCCGCGAGATCTTCTCGCCGAGGAACAGGGTGGCGCCCACCGCTACCAGCAGCGGCAGGATGGCGGTGATCACGCCTGCCTGGGAAGCGCTGGTCAGTTCGATGGCTCTGGCCTCGAAAATGAAGTAGATGCACGGCTCGCAGACCGCCATCAGCGCCAGGTAGCGCAAATCTTCGCGGCGGATGCGGACGCTGAGCAGATGCGGCAGCAGGAAGAGGAAACAGCAGCTGCCGACTAGCATGCGGCCCCAGATCACGATCATCGGCGAGTAGGCGCGGAAGGCGACCTTCAGGGCGATGAACGAGCTCGCCCACAGCACCATCGCCGTCACCAGGCAGGCCACCGGCAGCCAGCTGCGGTTGCTGCCGATCATCGTCCGCCCCCCGCTGTCATCGTTCGGCATCGCTCAGCACCGCCCGCCGCGTCCGGGCCCTGCGGAGCGCCCCCTCCGCGAGATAGAGGGCCAGCGCTGTCCAGATGATGCAGAAGCCGATCATCCGCTCCCGCGGAAAATCCTCGCGGTAGAGAACGATCCCGATGACGAAGTTGATGGTCGGCGCCATGTACTGCAGCAGGCCCAGCGTCGACAGGGGGATCTTGTGGGCGGCGAAGCCGAAGAGCAGCAGCGGGAAGGTGGTCACCACGCCGGCGCCGACCAGCAGCAGGTCGACTGTCGCCGGCCCGCGCAGAAAGGCGCCATCGCCGGCCGCCGCCGCAAACAGCAGGTATCCCGCCGCCGGCACAAAGAACAGCAGCACCTCGATGCCCAGGGCATCCAGCGACGGCAGGTCGCTTCTCTTGTGCAGCAGGCCGTAGACTGCAAAGGTCGAGGACAGCGAAAGGGCAATCCACGGGAAACGGCCGTAATAGACGGTCAGGTAGAGAACCCCGGCCAGCACCAGGAAAAGGGCGGCAATCTGCCCCGGCCGCAGGCGCTCCCTGAAGAAGAATACCCCGAACAGCACTGAGATCAGCGGATTGATGAAGTAGCCGAGGCTGGCCTCGAGGATATACCCGGCGTTGACCGCCCAGATATAGATCAGCCAGTTGACGGCCAGCAGGCTCGCCGAACTGCCGAAGATCAGCAGGTTGGCGCCATTGGCCACGGCCTTCCGGAAGGCGGCGGCGCGGCGGGCGCAGACGATGATGGCCAGGGTCACCAAGAGCGACCACGACATCCGGTGGCAGAGGATCTCCAGGGCAGGCACGGCCTGCAGCGCCTTCCAGTAGATCGGCAGGACACCCCAGACGACATATGCGCAGGAGGCGGCGATGATGCCGCTGTAACGGGCCATGGGTGCTCCGGGCGGCCGGGCCGGAAAAAGTCGACTCGACACGGATGATGCTTATTGTTGTCCTACACGGAACCGTCCGTTCTAGCAGAAGCAAACCGATCCCGCCAGCAAAAACCGGCCCCCGTCGTCCGACCCGGCGTCTTTCCCGGCGCAGCGCCAGGGCGGCAGGCCTGATGAGAGGAGCCGCTGATGAACCATAGCAGAAAGACCAACCGCCTGATAGATGAAAAAAGTCCCTACCTGCTGCAGCACGCCTGCAACCCCGTGGACTGGCAGCCCTGGTCCGAGGCCGTCCTCGAGCAGGCCCGGCGGGAGGACCGGCCGATCTTCCTGTCGATCGGCTACTCGACCTGCCACTGGTGCCACGTGATGGCCCATGAATCCTTCGAAGACCAGGCAATCGCCGACCAGCTCAACCGCTCCTTCGTTGCCATCAAGGTCGATCGCGAGGAGCGCCCCGATATCGACAGGATCTACATGACCGCCACCCAGGCGATGACCGGATCCGGCGGCTGGCCGCTGTCGGTATTTCTCCTCCCCGACGGCCGGCCGTTTTTTGCCGGCACCTATTTTCCGCCCCGGGCAGTCCACGGCCGTCCCGGCTTCGCCGACATCCTTGCCGCCATCGACAAGGCCTGGCGCGAGGACCGC
>CAYYWK010000562.1:0-2598 GCA_964475345.1 uncultured Desulfobulbus sp. | reverse complement strand
CTGCTGATCACGCTGATCGGCGGGTGCACCGGGTCGACCTCCGGCGGCATCAAGGATGTCCGGATCCTGCTGCTCTTCAAGTACGCCATCCTCCAGCTCCGCCGCCTGGTCCACCCCCACCAGGTCCAGACCATCAAGCTGGGGGCGACGAGGGTCCCGCAGGACATCCTGATCTCGGTGCTCGGCTTTTTCGTGCTCTACCTGGTGTTTTTCTTCATCGCCAGCCTCATCGTCACCGGCACCGGCGTCGACATCGTCACCGGCACCAGCGCCGTCATCACAACCCTGAGCAATGTCGGCCCGGGGTTCAACCTGGTCGGCCCGACCCAGAATTTCAGCGTCCTGACGCCGCTGGCCAAGATCGTCCTGATCATCTGCATGCTGGCCGGCAGGCTCGAACTGTACACCATAGTCGTCCTGCTGACCCCGACGTTCTGGCGCACCGCGCGCAGACCCGTTTTCCGCTCCTTTACCCGAGCGAAAAAGCAGCCGGGACACCTCCCTGCCCACCACCATTGACCAGCTATTCCCATGAACGAATATGATATCGCCGTGATCGGCGCCGGACACGCCGGATGCGAAGCAGCACTGGCGGCAGCCCGGATGGGCTGTCGCACCTTCGTCGCCATCATCAACGCCGACACCATCGGCGCCATGTCCTGCAACCCGGCCATCGGCGGACTCGCCAAGGGTCACCTGGTCCGGGAGATCGACGCCCTGGGCGGCGAGATGGCGAGAAACATCGACGCCACCTCGATCCAGTTCCGACGTCTCAACACCAGCAAGGGACCGGCCGTCCGCTCGTCGCGTGCCCAGGCCGACCGCCTGCTCTATCGCCTGCGGATGAAGTCGGTGCTCGAGAACCAGCCGAATCTGACCATCTGCCAGGCGATGGTCGACAGCCTTATCGTCGAGAACGGGCGGATTGCCGGGCTCAGGACATCCATCGACCAGGAGATCCGGGTCCGGGCGGTGGTGGTCGCCACAGGCACCTTCCTCAACGGCCTGGTCCATATCGGCCTGAAGAATTTCCCCGCCGGCCGCATGGGAGACGCCCCATCCACCGGGCTCGCCCGCTGGTTCAAGGAACAGGGTTTCAACGTCGGCCGGATGAAGACGGGAACGGTGCCCCGCCTGGCCGCCCACTCCATCGACTATTCGCAGCTCGAGGCCCAGTACAGCGACGACCCGCCGGCCCATTTCTCATTTGCGTCGAAGGGGCGGTATACCCTGCCGCAGCTTCCCTGCCACATCACCTACACCAACGAAGAGACCCACGCGATCATCCGCCGCGGCATCGGCCAGTCGCCGATGTACGCCGGCATCATCGAAGGGGTCGGCGCCCGCTACTGCCCGTCCATCGAAGACAAGGTGATGCGTTTTCCCGAGAAAGTGCGGCACCAGATCTTCCTCGAGCCGGAAGGGCTCGACACCATCGAGGTCTATCCCAACGGCCTGCCGACCAGCCTGCCCATCGCCACCCAGACCGCGATGATCCACAGCATCAGGGGGCTCGAGCGGGCGCAGATCATCCGTCCCGGCTATGCCATCGAATACGACTACATCGACCCGCTGGAGCTGCACCCGTCGCTGGCCACCAAGCGGATCGAAGGGCTCTACCTGGCCGGCCAGATCAACGGCACCTCCGGCTACGAGGAAGCCGCCGCCCAGGGCCTGATGGCCGGGATCAACGCCGTCCGCCACGTGCAGGGGCGCGAACCGCTGGTCCTCGACCGCTCCCAGGCCTACATCGGGGTGCTGATCGACGATCTGGTCACCTGCGGCACCAGGGAGCCCTACCGCCTGTTCACCTCCCGCGCCGAGTACCGTCTGCTGCTGCGTGAAGACAATGCCGATTCCCGACTCTGCCGGATCGGTCACCAGATCGGCCTGCTCGACGACGCCGCTTTCGCCCGTTTTCTCGACAAGGAGCGGCAGATGGAGGCCGGCCTGGCCCTGCTCGACTCCATCGCCGTGAAGGCCACGGCCGACCTCAACGCAGCCCTTGCGGCCATGGATCAGGCCGCCATCAGGCAGAAGAGCAGCCTGACCGAGCTGATCCGCCGGCCGGGCATGACCATCGACAGGCTCCCCTCCCTGCCGCTTTCGGAAGAGGAGCGGCAGGCAATGGAACACCTTGCCGGCTCGCCGTTCAAGGACGAGATCCAGCTGCAGATAAAATTCGCCGGCTATATCGAGCGGCAGAACGAACAGGTCGAGCGGTTCCGCAAGCTGGAATCGCTGCTGCTGCCGGAAGACATGGACTATACCGCGCTCTCCGGGCTCTCCAACGAGGTGGTGGAGAAACTCGGCAGGGTGCGTCCGCGTTCACTCGGCCAGGCCTCGCGCATCTCGGGAATAACCCCGGCGGCCATTTCGGTGCTCCAGGTCCATATCAAACGGCTCTAAGCCCAACGCTGAGGCAGTTTTCGCCATGCAGACTCCCTTCGTCCATGCCCTCGACCCGGTCTTTCTCAGTCTCGGACCGCTGCAGATCCGCTGGTACGGCCTGATGTACCTCATCGGCTTTTCGGTCAGCTATTTCCTGGCACGCTACCAGATCCGCCGCTGGCAGGTTGCCGAACTCGAGCGGCACTT
>CAYYWK010000561.1:0-2604 GCA_964475345.1 uncultured Desulfobulbus sp. | reverse complement strand
AAGTGCTCAACACGTACGGCACCAAGAACAATATTTTCGCATTTGAAGGCCAGGAGCTATCCCTCAATTTTTTCAACATGCTCAAGCTGGACCGCCTCGACGGTCTCATCGGCCTGCCGGAAGAAGCGATGTACCAGGCGGAACGCCTGGGAATACGAAACCAGATCATGACCATCGATATCGAGGAAAACCAGGGAAACCCCGAATCCTGGTTCAGCTACGTTGCGTGCTCGAAGACTGCCTGGGGCAGGAAGGTCATCGACGATATCAACCGCGTTCTGATCGAGCAGCGCCCCAGCGACAGATACCGCGCCACGTATGAGCGCTGGCTCGATGAGAGCAGCCACGAGGGATATCGGAAAC
Organism: uncultured Desulfobulbus sp.; assembly: GCA_964475345.1. GTDB lineage: Bacteria > Desulfobacterota > Desulfobulbia > Desulfobulbales > Desulfocapsaceae > Desulfoprunum. Next base: position 2,241 of record CAYYWK010000561.1, on the reverse strand, counting down.
TCTACGGCGACGTGTTCCTGAAGATCACGGAATAAGCTCCATCCCACCTTGGCGTCGGCACCCCGCGGAGATCCTCCAGCCGTGGCGTGCCGACGTTTTTTAGCTCATCCTGCGCAGCCGTCCTAACTCCTCAGCGGGTCAATTCGATACGCAGATTGTACAACTCCACATCATCATAGGGAGTATCGGTATCGCTCTCGTCGATGGCGCACTTGATCCTGATCTCGTTCGTTCCGGATCGGATCAGGCCTGTGATGCCTATCGAGCAGCTTTCGACATTCCATGCGGTATTGCCGGGATTGCACAGTCTTCCCGCCTGCTTGCCGTTGATGTACACCGGGTTTGCCACCTTGGAACCGGCCACCGTATATTTGAATGCCGCAGAAGTGACGGTATTGGCATTGCTGATGTTGAACGAATCCGTCCAGCTCGTGCCGCTCGGCCGGTTCTGTTTGAAATGGTCGGGATGGTTGCCGTTGTAGTCGGTATCATCGCCTATCCGCACCAGGCTGGACAGGTTGATGACTTCGCTGTTGCCAGATGGAGCGCCTCCACCTCCACCGGAGGGTGGTGCAGGAGTCGAAGGGCTCGAGTCGTCGGAATCGGATCCGGAACCACCCGCGGCTGCTACGGCGCCGGCGACAATTGCTATGCCCGCACCGACAAGAAGCGGGGTGCTGACTGATCCGGATTTGGAGGTTTTTGGTTCGGGGGGGGGAGCGGCCTTGTCTTTATCGGCCGGTTGTGCCGTGGAGACAGTGTTGCTGGCAAGGAGGAGATTCTCATCGACACGCAGAGCGTGAGCGTCCGGAGGCGGACTCGACGGGCCTGTCTTCAGCGATTCCATAACCACTGGTATCTCCATTGAGGCGCTGTTCATGCCAGTATCCGGAGATTTCTGCTGCACAATCTTCAAGGACACCTCGTCCTCGCCATCAACACCGGCGCTCGTGTTGTCTGCCAGGCCTTCCTGCTGCAGGTCCGTCTGGGGGAGAATCTCGACCTGATCGATCTCCACAGCTGCGCCTGCCGAACCGCCGGCAGCTTCATGGCTGACTGCCGCCTGAACACATGCTCCATACGACGACAGTCCGATACACACCAAGAAAATGCCAATAAGCCGCATATACCTGCAGCTGTTCCACCTCGATCGAATACCCTGCATACTCGTCCTCCGACGTTGAATTCCGACCGTCCCAACCGCCGCATGGCGGTTGCCCACCCAGTCCGGAGACAATCTCCCGACATGGAAAATCCCAGACTTAATGCTGTTCCGAATTCTCAAATAAATGCAAGGAAAAAATACGCTTAGCCGACATATACGCACGCTTCCCCCGTGATGCCTGCAGACAAACCATTGTCGGGGAATCTATCGCGCTCCATCTGCAGCCAGGCGAGCGCCGCCCTCCCCGCCCACCGCTTTTTACCACATTTGTCAATTCTTCCGGATATTTCGCTTTGTTGTTGAGATGACCCATGCATGCAGCACCCGTGTCGTGTATACTGTCTGATTATCACATGGCAGGATTACACGGTGGATTTACCGCCATGGCGCCTGCCTGCTCCGCCAGGATGTCACGCTGCATGCAATTTTCCGCCTTCCAATTCAATCACCAGTTCATCAACCAGCTCTGGGAAAGAATCAGCAGACCCCAGGAATCGCCCGTATCAGGCTCAGAGTTCAGTTCCGTCTTCCTCAAAGGCAACATCCCCTCGCCTGAGCATCTCGCCCTGATCATCGATGTGGCGTACTGGGCGAGTTTCGCCACCGAAGAAGGCGATCCTGTCGCTGCGTCGATCATGCTCAAACAATCTGAGCATGCCTCCGACACGTTCCATTTCGACAATCCACTCGAGTTCTCTTCGAAGACTCTCGTCAAGCTTGGACCGGCACTGGAAAACCCCAAGGCCGATATCGGCATCTGGCCTGACCAGAGCGGGACCTTGAAAATCTGGGGATTCACCCCAAGCACCCACGAGCTTATCAAACCCGATTTCTGGGTGCAGATCCTCGGACCGGGTCGAGTATTGATCATGTTCAGCGGCAGAACCATCGCCGCCCTTACCGGCAACCAGGCGGTCTTTATCGATCCCCGCGGCATCTTCCGGACCCTGATGCCCCAGATAGCCGCCCAGACCCAGCCCGGTGAGATCAAGCTCCTGAACCTCCTCCGCTACAACGCCATCCTGAAGATGGTCCAGCAGATGCGTGCCCACGGCAAGGGCGGTATCATCCTCGTC
>CAYYWK010000560.1:0-2607 GCA_964475345.1 uncultured Desulfobulbus sp. | reverse complement strand
GGGTCGAGGACCTCGAGCAGGGCCGAGGAAGGGTCGCCGCGGTAGTCGGAGCCGATCTTGTCGATCTCGTCCATCATGAATACCGGGTTGTTCGAAGCCACCGTCTTCAGGCCCTGGACAATGCGGCCGGGCATCGCCCCGATATAGGTCCGGCGGTGACCGCGGATCTCCGCCTCGTCACGCATCCCACCCAGCGAAATTCGATGGAACTTGCGGCCCATGGCCCGGGCGATGGACTGCCCGAGGGAAGTTTTACCGACACCGGGAGGACCGACGAAGCAGAGGATCGGCCCCTTGGTCGAGGCATTGAGCTTGCGAACCGCCAGGTATTCGAGGATACGTTCCTTGACCTTGTCGAGACCGTAATGGTCGTCGTCGAGGACCTCCTTGGCCTCCTTCAGATCCAGCCGGTCGACGGTTCCCTTCATCCACGGTACGTCGAGGATCCAGTCGATATAGGTGCGGATGATGGTCGCCTCGGACGAATCCGGGTGCATCATCTCCATCCGGCTGAGCTGCTTCTTCGCCTCCTTGCGGATCTCCTTCGGCATCTTGGTCCTGCGCAACTTGCGTTCGAGATCTTCGATCTCCTGCAGCCGCTCGTCGGTGTCGCCCAGTTCCTTCTGCAGGGCGTGGAGCTGCTCGCGGAGGAAGTACTCGCGCTGCGACTTGCTCATCTCCTCCTTGGCATCGTTCTGAATCTTGGCCTGGACCGTCGAAACCTCCAGTTCCTTGGACAGCAGATCGTTGACCAGTTTCAGCCGTTTCACCGGGTCGGTCTCCTCGAGGATCGACTGGGACTCGACGATCTTCAAGCGCAGGTTTGAACCGACCAGGTCCGCGAGGCGGCCGGGATCCTCGATATTGTTGATGATCATCATCAGGTCTGCGGAGAGGATACCGCGCAACGACATGATCTTTTCAGTCTGCTCGCGGACAGTGCGCATCAGCGCCTCGATCTCGACGGTGATCTCCTGGACTTCGACATCCTCGATAACTTCAACGGTCACCTGGTAGGAAGGCTCGGTACGGACATAATCCTTGATCCTGGCCTTGGACATCGCCTGCACCAGCACCTTCAGGCGGCCGTCAGGCAGTTTCAGGGTCCGCATCACCATGCAGACCATGCCGATGTTGTAGAGGTCTTCCTGCTTCGGGTTGTCCTTGGTCGCATCCTTCTGGGTAACAAGCATCAGCAGCTTGTTGGAGCCCAAGGCCTCGTTGACAGCCTCCACCGAGCCCGGACGGCCGACGAACAGCGGGATGATCATATAGTTGAAGACGACCACATCGCGTACCGCCATCATCGGCAGCACCTCGGGGATCTCCATCTCCTCGTTGTTGGAGAAATCGTCCATTCCAATGCTCAGCGCATCATTAAATTCCACACACACCTCCGACGAAACTGTGGGGCCGATCGTGGCCGCCCCTGCATGAAGGGAAGACCGTGCGGTTCTTCCCGAGAACTTTTCTCTTTATTGTACACCAAAGCCTGTAATCTACAAAAATCTGTGAAAGACTAAACACAACTTCTGCAAAGTCAAGATCGGCGATGTCCGAATATCCCGGAAGTGTAACGGATTTCCGGAAGCGGCATCAACTGGCCAGGCGGTTCTGAAGACAGCCGTCTGGCGGGCCACACTTGTCCGGAGGAGAATTCTGCTTGAATTTATCCGGTTCTTCCCCCATAGTGCGACTGAACCGCGGAGATCCCGCCCCAGTACTCATGCCAGCCACCAACGGAGCTGCAATGCCTGCCGCCGCCACCCTTTTCGACCTCACCTCCTTCGCCCACCGGTCCCTTTTCGAAGACGGGGAGTATGCATGGACCGCTCTCAACCGGCTCAAGGGCTACATGCAGGACTTTTCCTACACGCTTCCCGACAGCAGGCTGCTGCCGTCCGGAAAACCGCTGCCGACAGCGGTGGTGCTGCATGATGGGCGGATTCTCGATGCCGAAAGCCTGGAAATCCATTTCGGCGACACCACCAAAGGCGGGTTGATCGTCAGGGAGGCGGGGGAACTGCTGACCGGGGCGGCCGTCATCATGGCAGGTGCGGTGCTGCTCGGCAGGGAGATCGAAATCGGCCAGGGTGTGCTGGTGGAAAGCGGGGCAATGATCAAGGCCCCGGCTATCCTCGGGGAGATGAGCGAGGTCAGGCAGGGCGCGTACCTTCGCGGCTGCTGCCTTGCCGGCCGACGCTGCATCCTCGGTCATGCCACCGAGGTCAAGCACAGCATTTTCCTGGATGACGCCAAGGCCGGACATTTCGCGTATCTCGGCGATTCGATCCTCGGCACGGGCGTCAATCTCGGGGCCGGCACCAAGTTTGCCAATCTCCGTTTTCTGCCCGGCAATGTCACCATCAGGATCGATGGACAGCGCATCGACACAGGCCGCCGCAAGTTCGGCGCAATCCTCGGCGACAATACCCAGACCGGCTGCAACTCAGTCACCAACCCGGGGACCATCTTCGGCAGAAACTGCATCCTGATGCCGAATACCACCGCCCCTTCCGGATACCACGGCGAGGGGACCCTGATCTCGCCGGAAGCGGTGCGTAAAAGCCGGCGATAGGCGGCCCGCTCAGTCCTCGTGGAGATCGA
>CAYYWK010000559.1:0-2610 GCA_964475345.1 uncultured Desulfobulbus sp. | reverse complement strand
AGCTGTTCAACCGATATCGGCACCTGCTCCGGCCACAGCCGGCGCAGCGGGATCTTGAGGAATTCAAGACTCTCCGGCCAGGTGGAATACACCCGCGGCGCCGCCACCCTGCGCCACTCGCTCTCGGGTTTCAGGGCAATGGTGGTCTCGATCATCATCATCGGTGCCGGGTCGGTTGCGGTCTCGGCCCGGCCAATCTTGCCGAAGACATGCTCCACCTCCGGGAACCTGCGGATGATGCGGTCAGTCTGCTGCAGCACCTCCCTGGCCTTGGTCACCGACAGCCCCGGCAGGGTGGTGGGCATGTACAGGAGATCGCCTTCATAGAGCGCCGGCATGAATTCCGAACCCATCTTCGACAGCGGCCAGGCCATCGACAGCATGGCGAGCAGGGCCGCGACAAGCGTCAGTCTGCGCCACCTGAGGACCACATCGACCAGCGGGTGGTAGATGCGGGTCAGCAGCCGGTTGAGCGGGTTGGCCATCTCCGGCCTGATCCTGCCGCGGATGAACCAGCACATCAGGACCGGCACCAGGGTCACCGAAAGCAGGGCCGCCGCGCCCATGGCGTAGGTCTTGGTGAAGGCCAGCGGCTTGAACAGCCGGCCGGCCTGCTCGGTCAGGGTAAAAACCGGCATGAAGGAAACGGTGATCACCAGCAGCGAATAGAACAGTGTCGGCCCGACCTCGACGGCGGCGTCGCGAATGATCTGCCTGTGCGGCTTTTTCCCGCGGTCGCGCTCCAGATGCTTGTGGGCGTTCTCGACCATGATGATGGCCGCGTCGATCATCGCGCCGATGGCGATGGCGATGCCGCCGAGGCTCATGATGTTGGCGTTGATGCCCTGGGCGTGCATGATGACAAAGGCCATCAGGATGGCCACCGGCAGGGTGATGATGGCCACCAGGGCGCTCGGCAGGTGATAGAGGAAGAGCATGGTGACGAGTGCCACCACTATGCTCTCCTCGATCAGCTTCTCCTTCAAGGTGGCGATGGCCCGCTCGATCAAGCCGGAGCGGTCGTAGGCGGTGCGGATCGTCACCCCTTCCGGTAGCCCGGCCTTGAGGCTCTCCAGTTTCTCCCTGACCCGCTCGATGGTGGTGAGGGCGTTCTCGCCAAAGCGCATGACGACGATGCCGCCGACGGTCTCCCCTTCGCCGTTCCACTCGGCGACTCCCCGCCGCATCTCCGGGCCGATCCGGACCTCGGCCAGGTGCTTGACCAGGACCGGGGTACCTTCGCCGGTGCTCGTCACCACAATGTTCTCCAAGTCTGCGACGGTGCGGATGTAGCCGTGGCTGCGCACCATGAACTCGGTCTCGCCCATCTCTATGGCCCCGCCGCCGACATCGAGGTTGGCCTTTTTGATGGCCATCATCACCTCGGTGAGGGGGATGTCGTAGGCCAGCAGCCTGTTCGGGTCGATGGCCACCTGGTACTGCTTGACGAAACCGCCGAGGCTGGCCACCTCGCTCACCCCTTCCAGCGCGGTCAGTTCATAGCGCAGATACCAGTCCTGGATGGAGCGCAGCTCCTGCAGGTTGTGACGGTCGCTCTCAAGGACATATTCAAAGATCCAGCCGACGCCGGTGGCATCAGGCCCGAGGGCCGGCGTCACCCCCTGCGGCAGGCTGCCGGAGATGGAGCTGAGATACTCGAGGACCCTGGACCTGGCCCAGTAGATGTCCGTGCCGTCCTCGAAGATGACGTAGACGAAGCTGCTGCCGAAAAAGGAGTAACCGCGGACCACCTTGGCACCGGGGACCGAGAGCATCCGGGTGGTCAGCGGGTAGGTGACCTGGTCCTCCACGACCTGCGGGGCCTGGCCGGGGTATTCGCTGAAGACGATGACCTGGACGTCGGAGAGGTCGGGGATGGCGTCCACCGGGGTGTTCTTCAGCGAGTAACCCCCGCCGATGATCATCAGGCCGGTCAGCAGGATGACCAGGAAGGTGTTGTTGATTGACCAGTTGATGACCTTTTCAAGCATGACTGGCTCCGGGGTAGAATTTCACGCGCTTCTACTTGAAGAGGTCTTCGAGATCCTCGGCCTTTTCCTGCCCGCCGGGCGCACCGGGCTTTCCGCCATGCTGCGGCGCCGCCCCGGCCTTCCCCCCGGTTTCTGCCGGCGCCGTCATCTTCTGCACGGCCTCCCGCAGGGTGCTCTCGGAATCCAGCATAAACTGGGCCGAGACCACCACCTGCTCGCCCTCGGCGAGCCCGGAGACGATCTGGATATGCCCGGAATCGTCGGTCACCCCGGTCCTGACCTGGCGTGGCTCATATCTGCCGTCGCCGCGGGAGACGAAGACGGTCTGTCCCTTACCGGAATTGAGGACCGCGTTGACCGGGATGGCCAGCGCCCCGTCCACCGCCCCGGCAGCGATATTGACCGTGGCGTACATGTCGGGCTTGAGTTCCAGCCCCGGGTTGGCCAGTTCGATACGGGCCCTGGCAGTGCGGGTCTCACCGCTCAGATACGGGTAGACGAAGGTGATCTCCCCATCGAAGACCCTGCCTGCAGCAAAGGGCAGCTCCACCCTGGCAGCCTGTCCCACCTTCACCCAGGGGATCTCGTATTCGTAGATATCGGCATTGACCCAGAGAGT
>CAYYWK010000558.1:0-2622 GCA_964475345.1 uncultured Desulfobulbus sp. | reverse complement strand
AGGTCACAAGGCCATGGAGGATCTGAACGGCAAGCTCTACAGGCATCGGACCCTGGTTTGCAATGAGGCCAAGCCCCCCAAAAAGAAAGGGCGGCGGTATTAATCTGCACCACTCCCCTCCTTTCCATAACACACTTTCATCAGCGTGGCGTTCAGTGGCAAACGGATGTGCCGTTGTGTTTCTGAACCAGAATTTCGCTGACTACCAGTCTCCTGGGTATTCGCCCACGAGATGTGGCAGCCGTTTCTTCCATATTCAGGATCCGGCGGGATGCCACAGATACCGCACCGTATGATGGTGCCAGGAGTTTTCATGAGTTTTTCAGTTTTTCAGTTTCACCCCCACATTGCCGCAGCGATTCAAGCCAGCGGCTACACCACGCCAACCCCGATCCAGCAGCAGGCCATTCCCGTCGTCCTCTCCGGTCGTGACGTACTGGGCCTTGCCCAGACCGGAACCGGCAAGACGGCGGCCTTTGTCCTGCCGATCATCCAGCGTTGCCTGGGGAAGCAAAAAACCGGTGTCAGGTCGTTGATCATTGCCCCGACCCGCGAACTGGCCGAGCAGATCCACGCCTATGTCCTCACCCTGACAACAGGGACACGGCTGCGCAGCGCCGTCATCTATGGCGGTGTGAGCAAGACCCTGCAGACAAGAAAACTGCGTGAGGGCGTCGACATCATCGTCGCCTGTCCCGGCCGCCTGCTCGATCACCTGCAGGACAGGGCTGTCGATCTGCGCCATATCGAGATGCTGGTCCTCGACGAGGCCGACCACATGTTCGACAAGGGTTTTCTGCCGGATATCCGACGGATCGTCAAACAGGTTGCGGCACAGCGCCAGACCCTGGTCTTCTCCGCCACCATGCCGCGCGAAGTCCGTCATCTGGTCGAGGAGATCCTCACCGACCCGGTTGCCGTCCAGGTGGATCACCAGAAACCGGTGGAGACGGTCCGTCATGCGATCTACCAGGTCGAGCAGAGCGGCAAGTCAACGCTGCTGCAGGAAGTGCTGCGACAGCCGGAGGTCCGCAATGCCCTGGTTTTCACCCGCACCAAGCACAAGGCCAGGAGTCTGGCCGCGGCTCTGGAGAAGTCCGGCTTCAAGGCCACCGCCCTGCAGGGCAACATGTCCCAGACGAGAAGACAGCAGGCGCTCGAGGGTTTCAAGAACGGCGCTTACACCATCATGGTGGCGACGGACATCGCCGCCCGGGGCATCGATGTTTCAGGGCTCTCCCACGTGATCAATTTCGACATGCCCGATACCATCGAGGCGTACACCCATCGCACTGGCAGAACCGGCCGCGCCCTCTGCGCCGGCGATGCCTGCACCTTTGCGACCGGAGATGATCAGCCGCTGGTGCGGCAGATTCAGAAAGCTTTCGGCACGGAAGTTTCGGTTGTTGCCAGGCCTGCGCGTCTGCACCAGCCGGCCGGGCCGTCCGCGAGAACGTCGCCGGCTCCGGTCAGGAGCGCGGGCGCCGCTACAGGAAAAACCAGGCGGGGCAGGGCCGCAACGTTTGATTTCGGCCTCTGATGCCTGGTCAGAAGTGTCTGCCCGGGCGTTCCGGGCAGCGTTGCCGGATCTGACAATGATCCGGTATTATATGAAAAAGGTCAAAATTTGACCGAGTACAAAGGAGTAGTACAATGTCTGAAGGAACAGTAAAGTGGTTTAATGATGCCAAAGGTTTTGGGTTCATAGCTCAGGATGGCGGCAATGACGTCTTCGTCCATCACTCTGCCATCCAAGGCGACGGTTTCAAGTCGCTCGACGAGGGCATGCGGGTGACGTTTGACATCGTCTCCGGGGCGAAAGGCCCGGCTGCAGCCAACGTCAAGAAACTGCGATAATATAGAGTACAGCGTTCCTCCTTCAGGAAAGCTGTCCAGGTGAGCGGCGGCGGAAGCGCAGCGCGGGTCAAGCCGTGGTGTGTTTTCCCCGCCGCTTTGTTTTTCTCCTTCCCTGTTGCTCCAGGAAGTCGCCGACAGCCCTGAGGACAGCGGTGATGCTGCGTGAGCTGATGTCGAGATGCGTCACCAGGCGCAGCGGCTGACCGGGGCTGATCAGAATCCCTCTGGTCTGCAGAAAGGCAGCCATCTCCCGACAAAGGGCCGGGGCGATGTCGACAAAAACCATGTTGGTCTGGACCCTGGCCGCGTCCACCAGCAACCCGTGCCTCTGCAATCCGGAGGCCAGCAGCAGGGCGTTGTGGTGATCGTCGGCCAATCGTGCGACATGATGATCAAGGGCATACAGGCCTGCTGCCGCCAGGATGCCTGCCTGCCGCATGCCCCCGCCACAGACCTTGCGCCATCTTCGTGCCTCTCTGATAAAATCCCGACCGCCGCAGACCACCGAGCCAACCGGGGCGCCAAGCCCCTTCGAGAGACACACCGAAACCGAATCAAATGGTTTCGTCAGTTGCTTCGCATCCACCGTGAGTTTCACCGCCGCGTTGAATATCCTTGCCCCGTCGAGGTGCAGTCCGAGCTTGTTCGCCCTGGCGAAGATTCCTGCTTTTTCCAGGTACGCAAGCGGCAGCACCTTGCCGCCCTGGGTATTCTCAAGACACAGCAGCCGGGTCCTGGCGAAGTGGAAGTCGTCGGGTTTGATGG
>CAYYWK010000557.1:0-2623 GCA_964475345.1 uncultured Desulfobulbus sp. | reverse complement strand
CCTCGTCGTCCCTGAGAACACGAACTGGATGCAGTCGATCAAATTGCCGATCAAATACACAGGCGGCGCCAACTTCCTCGACATGCGGCCCGACCAGACGCAACTGAGACCTTCCGATAGCCCTGGTTTCAACAATGTTCTCCTGCTGCTGGAAGAAATGAACCTGCCGCATCAGAAGGACTGGATCGAGGCCTGGCAGCAGGTTCAGCAGCAGATCAGCCGCATCGCCCGGTTGACTGCCGTCGACGGCGCCCTGGTGATGACCTTCAACCGCTATGTCTACTGCTTCGGAGCCAAGATCAGGGCCCAGAATATCAAGGCTTCATCGGCGAACCTGCAGATCATCGAACCTTTTGAAGGGCACGTAGACACGTCAACCCCCTACTCCAGCCTGAGCGGCACCCGTCACCAGTCTGCAGCACAGTTCGCCTATGACCAGCCGGGGTCAATCGCCATTACGGCTTCACAGGACGGCAACGTCACCATCTTCACCCGTTGTGACCACTCCGACACCATCCACACCATCCAGCACGCCGAACTGATCCTGCTCCACGAGGGTCTCGGCGGTTCACTCTGGAATCTCGCCATTTTTTCGGAATTGGGGTGGTTTGAGAAGGAGGCCGAAAAGGCCGGCAAGAAATACGTTTCCGCCATCATCCGCTGGCTGAAAAGCACGCTGCACAGAGACTAAAAAGCCCTTTAAAGAGAGCCGGTACCCGCCGGCATTGACCCGGGCAGATCAGATCGCCAAGGCCAGAAACGAAATGGACTGCATCGCCTTCCGCTGCGATCACCCCTCAGGACGACCGTAACCTGCACCCAGGCAAGATCCGCAACCGACAATCGCCACCTTGTTATCGCCGACTCCTCCATTGGTCTTCGACAGTGGAATTTCCTCTCGCCATCCCGCACGCACCAGGCACGCAGAATGACGAGCATGACGCATACACCCCGACGCAGGTGTTCTGTCGGTGCAACGTTTCAACAGCAGCCGGTGCACCTCCGTTGTCGGAAAACTGAATGCGATTGACAATTCAGCCATTTTCGAGGATAGAGCAACCTGACCCATCACCGTACTTTCATCGCAGAGGAAAGACCACCATGAGCCGTTTCTGGAGCCCCATCGTCCACACCCTCAAACCGTATGTGCCTGGCGAACAGCCGCAGATCGAACGCCTGGTCAAGCTCAACACCAACGAAAACCCGGCCGGCCCGTCGCCGCGGGTCCTCGAGGCGATCAGGGCGGCGACGGCCGACAACCTCCGCCTCTACCCGGATCCCACCTCCGGCAGGCTGAGGGAGGTTGTCGCCGAATGCAACGGCCTGACTGCCGGGCAGGTCTTCGCCGGCAACGGTTCCGACGAAGTCCTCGCCCACGCCTTCCTCGCTTTGCTCAAGCACGAGAAACCACTGCTCTTTCCTGATATTACCTACAGTTTCTACCCGGTCTACTGCGGTCTGTATGAGGTCCACCACGAACTGGTGCCGCTCAGAAACGACTTCAGCATCGACCCGGACGACTACCTGCGGCCAAACGGCGGCATCATCATCGCCAACCCCAACGCCCCCACAGGCATCGGCCTGCCGCTGGCAGCCATCGAACGGATCGTCGGAGGCAACCCCGATACGGTGGTCGTCGTCGACGAGGCCTATGTCGATTTCGGTGGCGAAAGCGCCGTAGGACTGATCAACGACCACCCCAACCTGCTGGTCATCCAGACCCTCTCCAAATCCAGATCGCTGGCAGGTCTCAGGGTTGGTTTCGCGATGGGGCAGAGGGAGCTGATCGTGGCACTGGAGCGTGTCAAGGACAGCTTCAACTCCTACCCGCTCGACCGCCTGGCAATCGCCGGGGCAGTGGCAGCCATCCAGGACCGGGAGTATTTCGACCAAACCCGCAACACCATCATGGCCACCCGGGAGAAGCTGACAGGAGATCTGCGGGAGCTTGGCTTTGTCGTCCTGCCCTCGCAGGCCAACTTCGTCTTTGCCCGCCACCCCGGCAGGGACGGAGCGGAACTGAGCCTGCGTCTGCGTGAGTTGGGGATCCTGGTCCGCCATTTCAAGCTGCCGCGGATCGATCAGTTCCTGCGCATCAGCATCGGCACCGATGCCCAGTGCGCCGAGCTGGTTGACGCCCTTGCGGCCATCCTGAGGCAGTGAATCAGCGAGGCAAAGGTTTTCATAATCATCCCCGAGATAAGCGTCTTCCTTCACCTCCCTCTCCAGACCAGCCACGAGGAACATGCCATCCTCCGCCGGAAGCCTTGCATCGCCCTGTGGTCTGTAGTATTCCGTAAGAAGGACCGGCAGCAGAACACCGCCGAATGAACGTGAGCGGCCCCGCCGGTCTGCACAGCGATATTGCCTTTACCCGAGGAGATCACCATGGCGACGATGCAGGCGCTGGTCAAGGCGGAGGCGGCACCCGGCCTGAAACTGATGGATATCCCGGTGCCGGTGCCAGGCCGGAACGAAGTACTGATCAGGATCGTCAAGACCGCCATCTGCGGCACCGACGTCCATATCTACAACTGGGACGCCTGGGCCCGTAAGACCATCCCGGTGCCGATGACGATCGGCCACGAGTTCGTCGGCATCGTTGCCGAGGTCGGCGATAACG
>CAYYWK010000556.1:0-2626 GCA_964475345.1 uncultured Desulfobulbus sp. | reverse complement strand
CAACACCAACCCGAAAGTCACCACCCGCGGCTACCTCGAAGTGAACCGCATCGTCGGTCGCGACGATGTGCAGGGCGTGGTCGGTGCCGATTTTGCTGTCGGCCTTGGCGCGAAGAGCGTATTCGTCATTCACGACAAGACCGCCTACGGACAGGGTATCGCCGAATTCTTCAAGAAACGCGCAGAAGAAAAAGGCCTGAAGGTGCTTGGCTTTGAGGGAACCGAAGAAAAGGCCAACTTTGATGCACTGCTCTCCCCGATCCTCGCCGGCAATCCGGATGTCGTCTATTTCGGCGGCATGTATTCCCAGGCTGCAGTCCTGTTCAAGCAGGCTCGTGAACGTGGCTATGCCGGCACCTTCCTGAGCGATGACGGGTTCGACTCCTCCGATGCCACCAAGATCGCCGGCCAGGCCCTGATTGACGGCGGAGGCACCTACTACTCCACCGTTTCCGGCCCAGCTGCAGTCTACGCCGGAACAGCCAAGTTCATTGCCGATTTCAAGGCCAAGTACAACGCCGACCCGCAACCGTTTGCAGCTCAGGGCTTTGACAGCATGGCGATCGCTCTGAAGGCTATCGAGAATGCTGCCGCAGCAGCCGGTAACGCCACCCCGACCCGCGAAGCAGTCGCCAAGGCTATCCGGGAACTGAAGGATTTCCAAGGCATCACCGGAACATTCACCTTCAACAACATCGGCGATCCGATCGTTGCCAAGTACTTCGTTATCAAGGTCAACTCCGCCGACCCGGCGAAGTGGAGCGAAAACTCCATCGTCGAAACTCTTGATATCGCTCCTCCCCAGCAATAAGGCTTCCTAAGTTTTTTCCCTTCCGGTCCTTTCCCCTGAGAGAGGACCGGAAGCTTTTCATTAGGGAGTCCCTATGAATAGGTTCATTCAGTCTATCAACATCCATGAGTTGATACGGCCATTGGGTCAGCTCACGGTTTTTTCCCTGGGCAGCGCTATCGTTCTCTCGGCGATGGCGTTGCTTCTTGCCCTGGCCTTAGATCAGACCGCTGTCGGTCTCGACCTGCAGGACAAGTACAATGTCACCCTGTACACCTACACCCTGATCAACCTGCCGCAGGTGGTAATCGACGGTCTGACAATAGGCTTCGTTTATGCCGCGATTGCTCTTGGCTATACAATGGTTTACGGCGTTCTGGAATTTATCAATTTCGCGCACAGCGAAATCTTTGCCGTCGGCGCATTTATCGGTGTAGAATTCCTCATTGCCATGGACCAGAGTGGTCTGCTGCGAAGCGCCTCGATCGGCATGTCCTATACACTGCTGATCATTGCCATCATCCTTGGAATGGTCGCAGCCGGCGGACTGGCAGTAACGGTGGAAAGGGTGGCTTACCGACCGTTGCGTGGGGCCCCCCGTCTCGTTCCGCTGATTTCAGCGATCGGCGTATCGTTCCTGCTTCAGGATGTCATTCGCCTGGTGGAGGGATTGACAACGGGTGATTTCAACCGGATTTTCCCCTCTTTCGGCAACTTCGATCAACGGCTCAACTTTGGCAAAATGGCACTTGGTACCACGAGTATCAATCTGGGGATCTCTGTCAAATCGATAATCGTCATCGTGGCCGCGATGCTGATGTTAATCGGCCTGAATTACCTGGTCAATGCCACCAGGATCGGCAAGGCCATCCGGGCCGTCGCCCAGGATCGCCACACTGCCAGCCTGATGGGAATCAATGTCAACCGCATAATCTCAATCACGTTTCTCGTTGGCGGACTTCTCGGTGGTGCAGCCGGTGTGCTGTTCGCCTTGAAATTCACCAGGATTGACCCCTTCGTCGGTTTCTTTCCCGGCTTGAAAGCCTTTGCTGCTGCGGTCCTCGGCGGAATCGGCAACCTGACAGGAGCCCTGCTCGGCGGCATTGTCCTCGGGATGCTTGAAACCTTTGCCGGCTCCTATATGGGTGTATTTACAATGGGTGCCGCCGGTTCCGAATATAAGGATATTTTTGCCTTCAGCATTTTGATCCTCGTCCTGATATTCCGTCCACAGGGGCTGATGGGTGAAAACGTCGGCCAGAAGGCATAGGAGGATAAAGGCATGATATCTCAGGTTACCAGGCAGTTCTTCGACCGGCTCAACTGCGGAATCTGGCCGTATGCCATTATCCTCGCGCACACCATAATTGGTACTGTCCTGGTCTATTCCACTCCCCGTTCCACCCTTGCCTTTCTGGTTCTCATCACCTCATTTTTCTCTCTGTACTATTTCAAGGCGAATATCCGCTTCAAGATCTTCGCCGGTGCGATCCTCATTCTGATGGTTATTCCGATCATCGGGGTCCGCAATATCTTTTACCTGGAGGTGATCTTCCAGATCTGCGTCTTCGCCGCCTTGGCCCTCGGCCTGAACATCGTCGTCGGTTTCGCCGGGCTGCTTGACCTCGGCTATGTCGCCTTCTACGCAGTCGGGGCCTATCTGTGGGCCTTTTTTGGCTCCCAGCAGTTTTACGTGCTCCATTTCGCCCCCGGTACCCAGCCATCCAACCTGCCCTTCCTGCTGCCCGGTGACGCCTTCTATCTCTTCCTTTTTCTGGCAATCATTGTCGCCGCCGTCACCGGTATCCTGCTTGGCTTGCCGGTTCTGCGCCTGCG
>CAYYWK010000555.1:0-2634 GCA_964475345.1 uncultured Desulfobulbus sp. | reverse complement strand
CCTCCACCGAAATTCAGCAGGTCGGCACGATCTCCGCCAATGGCGAAGCCGGGATCGGCGAGCTGATCGCCGAGGCCATGGACAAGGTCGGCAAGGAAGGCGTCATCACCGTCGAAGAAGCCAAGTCGATGGACACCACTCTCGACGTGGTCGAGGGCATGCAGTTCGATCGCGGCTACCTGTCACCATACTTCGTCACCGATCCCGATCGGATGGAAGTGGTGATGGAAGACCCCTACATCCTGCTTGTCGAAAAGAAGGTTTCGAGCATGAAGGACCTCCTGCCGGTACTCGAGCAGGTTGCCAAGATGGGCAAAGGCCTGTTCATCGTCGCCGAGGATGTCGACGGCGAGGCCCTGGCCACCCTGGTCGTCAACAAGCTGCGCGGCACCCTGCACGTTGCGGCCGTCAAGGCCCCGGGCTTTGGTGACCGCCGCAAGGCGATGCTCGAGGATATCGCCGTCCTCACCGGCGGCCAGGTCATCACTGAAGACCTCGGCATCAAGCTTGAGAACGTGACCCTCAACGACCTCGGTACCTGCAAGCGTATCGTTGTCGACAAGGACAACACCACCATCGTTGACGGTGCTGGCGACAAGGCCAAGCTCGAGGCCCGCGTCAAGCAGATCCGTACCCAGATCGAGGACACCACTTCCGACTACGACCGCGAGAAGCTGCAGGAGCGCCTGGCCAAGCTGATCGGTGGTGTCGCCGTAATCAACGTCGGTGCCGCGACCGAGGTGGAGATGAAGGAGAAGAAGGCCCGTGTCGAGGATGCCCTGAACGCGACCCGCGCAGCCGTCGAGGAAGGCGTGGTGCCCGGCGGCGGTATCGCCTACATCCGTTGTCTACCGGCCCTTGCAGCTCTCGAGTTGAAGGGTGAGCAGCTGCTGGGCAAGAACATCCTGCTTCGCGCCCTCGAGGAGCCTGTGCGCCAGATCGCCAACAACGCAGGCCGTGAAGGCTCGGTCATCGTCGAGCATGTCAAGGGCCTGACCGGTGCGATGGGTTTCAACGCCGCTTCCGAGGAGTACGAGGACCTGATCGCCGCCGGCGTCATCGACCCGGCCAAGGTCACCAGGACCGCGCTGCAGAACGCCGCCTCCGTTTCCGGCATGCTGCTGACCACCGAGTGCGTGGTCGCCGACCTGCCTGAGGACAAGGACGCTCCTGCCGGTATGCCTGGCGGCATGGGCGGCATGGGGGGAATGGGCGGAATGATGTAATTGCCCGCATCCTGACGGTTATTCCGGCAGGACGATATTTTTGCACGCAAAAGGCCTCTCTCGGGAGGCCTTTTGCTGTTTCAGCGTATATCTCCGTATTGCTGTCTCCCGCTTCACCGGCTGGAAATCAGCTCCCCGTGCCAATGGTCTTTCTAGGAAAAAAATGTTGACATGGGCAGGTTGGATAGTGTATCTAAGTTGACTTTGTTTTGAGGCGATGTAGCTCAGCTGGTCAGAGCATGCGGCTCATATCCGCAGTGTCCGGGGTTCAAGTCCCTGCATCGCCACCATTCATAAATAGCCGAAAATGTAGGCGTTTCATATAAAAGCCCGTTGCAGGAAATGCAGCGGGCTTTCTCTTTTTATGTTCCGTGTAAGCACTATGTAAGCAAAAATGAGAAATTCGATCCTTGCCGAGTTGGGGTTGAATGATCTCGTCGCGTGAAAGCCATCCGTCGGTCTCGCCCGGTATTTTCCCTGATCATCTCAATGGAGGATCGGCTATGGAAGAGGATGATTGATTAATACACCAGGCCCACGACCCGTTCGGCGACTATTAACACAGTTCCAAAGGGGCATGAGAAGGATGAGATGAGCGGGCATGGCTTCCGAAGCATGGCCAGCACCTTGCTGAATGAGCAGGGATGGAACCGCGATGCGATAGAGCGACAGCTCGCCCATGCCGAGCGAAATTCGGTGAGGGCGGCCTATAATTATGCTGAATTTCTTCCAGAGAGGAAAAAGATGATGCTGGCTTGGGCAAATTATCTCGATACTTTGAAAGGAAAAGAGCAAGTGTCTCGGGCTGGGGGAATTAAACAAGTATTTCGATGAAAATTGCCTCGACCAGGCAAGATCCGCAATCTGCTGCAGAAATAATTTCTCAATCATATGAACCTAAGCGAGATGGAGCTTGCTTTCTCTGTATCAGACATCTTATTTTAACAAAAGATATTATCTTAAAATAACCCCATTCCTTATTTTACGTTCCCCGGTGGTTCCATGCAGCGAGACCTCCAAGGAAAGTACGTGACCATACCAACGGTCGGCGAGAAGGTTCAGGCTTTTGTGCCAGCTCCGCTGCCACCGTCTCCATCCATTGATTGGACTCCTCAATTACGCGGCAAGTTCGATGAGGCCCTGTTGTCCCTCGGGCGGCTCGATAGCGTGTCGACCTTGCTGCCGGACACATCCTTGTTTTTGTACATGTATGTACGTAAGGAGGCGGTTCTTTCTTCGATGATCGAGGGGACGCAGTCGTCACTCTCGGATCTGTTGCTTTATGAGTTGGAGCTTGATCCTGGTGTTCCGCTGGATGATGTGCGGGAAGTCAGTAATTATGTCGCTGCCCTTCATCATGGCCTCAGCCGTTTGTCAGAGGGGATGCCGTTATCATTGCGGCTGGTCA
>CAYYWK010000554.1:0-2636 GCA_964475345.1 uncultured Desulfobulbus sp. | reverse complement strand
GTCGTCAGCATCCTCACTTGATCTGCTGGTTACCCTGCACCTGCGCCGACTACAGCCCTCCATGCATCGGCTTTGCTGCACCTGTACCTGAAGAAAACCAGCCTGATCCTGTTCGGCGATTGAACCCTGGACGAAGATACCTATAGTGTTGCGAAAGAGTGGTTTTTCAGCCTTCCTGACCGGGAGAATTTCGTGAAAATGAGCAGACGGAAATATATGCACAGGATGCTTCAGGCCGCCCAGACACTGGTGACGCTGAACCTGCTCGCCGCCTGCAGCCTGCCCCGTGGCGGCGCGCCGACAGACGGCAGGGAAAAACTGCATTACCGCCCCCTCAACGGACGCAGCCTCCAGGAACTGGCCCAGGCCAAAGCCCACCACGGCAAAACTCGCTTTTACAACCCCTTCAGCGATGTCGAACGCAGCAACTTCCTGCGGGTCCTCCGCTGGAAATTCCTCTCCCCCAACGAGCACAGCGCGCACTACAAGGATGAGCGGGTGCAGCAGGTGAGCATCGACTGGCCGTCGATCCGGCAGGGCCGCAATCTTTCGGTGACGCTGATCAGGCATGCCGGAATCATGATCAAGGACCAGGACAGCTATCTGCTGATCGACCCGGTGTTCGGGAAGATATTCTGGTTCATCGAGGACTTTTCACCCCTTGCAGGCGACCTCCGCGAAATGCCGCCCATCGACCTGCTGCTCATCACCCACGGCCATTACGACCATGTCGATATCGATTCCCTGTCCCGCCTTGACCGCAAGACCAGGGTGCTGCTGCCATTGGGGTACGACGACATATTCGACGAACTGGGGATGACTGACCGCCGCCATCTCGACTGGTTCGACAGGTACCAGGGCGACGGGCGGGAAATCATCTTTCTGCCCTGCAACCACTGGACGATGCGCAATCCCCTGGTCGGCCCGAACACCGGCCTGTGGGGCTCCTACCTGATCCGTACCAGATCGGGAGCTAACATTTTTATCGCCGGCGATACCGCGTACTTCGACGGTTTTGCCGAAATAGGCCGGCTCCACGACATCGACCTCGCCATTTTCAATCTCGGTGCCTATGAACCGCGCTGGTTCATGGCCGCCAGCCACATGAACCCCGAAGAGACCTATCGTGCCTTCAGAGAACTGGGAGCCCGCCATATGCTGCTGGCCCACTGGGGCACCTTCCGCCTCGGCAACGAGCCCGTTCATTTCCCCCCGCATGACATGGCCCAGGTCATTGCGGCAAACGGGGCCAGCGGCAAGCTGCTGACGCTGGGCCATGGCGAAACACTGGTCTATGGATGATCCGCAGAGGGATCATCCATAAAACCTCGGCAAGCCGCGGTCACATCCTGGCCTGACTAACTTGTCGACCGGCAACGCCAGATACCCTGAACCGCGGCGCTAAATGGCGGCCGGCGCAGCACGACAGCACCCGTCACGTAATGGTCATGCTATCCCTGCTTCTTGAAAGAGATGATGACCTCGCCGACCCGGATACCGAATTTCGACATCACGGCCCGGTTGAGCAGCACCCCGTCCGGCTGCAGGAACATCCAGTCACTGAAGCCGATGTTCCAGGCACTGCCGTCGAGATCGAGGGCAAGGGTGTATTTCCACCACAATGCATTGCCGCTGCTGGTGCCGTCCGCTGCACCCACCACGTCCGAGGCGGTGCCGGAATAGCGGCCGTCCGCTTCACGACGGATGGTCCAGACCCGCTGCTCCCGCTTCCCGTCATTCCAATGAAACTGCTCATCGAGGACAAGATTGCCGTCAGCGCCTACGCTGCCGACGATGTCCACGGTGAACTGCCTGGTCATCGCCCCCTGCCGGTTCAGGACCATGCCCCACCCCCGGGTGGAACCTTGAAAGTATCTGTACAGATCGAATTGCGGCTGCAGATCGGCATAGCGTTTGATATCGATGCCCCCGCATCCTCCCAGGGCAAGCGCTGCCGCGATGAGAACGCTGACAATACCGAGATGGTTTCTGATGTTCATTAAGCGCCCCTCCCAGGTGGGTTGAAAACGGCTGAAACAGGTGTCTACAGTCTACATCATGAATCTAGTGACGGCTGCCGGCAGCGACAATGGAGAAAAAGCAGCAGAATATTGATAGTGGAATGTATCAAATTTCCCGGGGAGGTCTTCCAAGATCCGGTGCCTTCTGGTGTTCCAGTTGCAAGTTTTGCCCGACGTGATACTGCTCAACCGGTTCGAGACTGTCCTGCGATGGGGTTGCCGTGCGGAATCGGAACAAACGAACAGCCGCCAGGATGGGACAAATGTGGAGCGCCGTGAAGAGACGTTGCTGCGCGATATCGGATCCACCCTGGATGTTGCAGGTTGGACTTTCTATTTGCGAGAAAATCGCCTTGATTTTTCGGGATAATCTTAACCGTAACACATGAACACTCTCCCGGTCCTGCCAGGGTGAAACCCTATCTTTACAGGCATTGCCCCTCCAAAAAAATGCTCGCAGATAGAAATCAACCCTGTCGATGCAGCCCTGCCAATGAACCTGAGCCATCCATCCAAACCTCGCAAATCGTCTATCCAGCCGACGCGGGAGTGCTGCTCACACCTTGAAGCGCGCCACCAGGTTGCGCAGTTCCTCTGCCAGGCCGGACAATTTCT
>CAYYWK010000553.1:0-2641 GCA_964475345.1 uncultured Desulfobulbus sp. | reverse complement strand
ATTGCGAGATCTTCACCGGTGAGTTCTCTGCTTTTCAGGGAAACGCTGAGAATGCCGCCGGCATCCTCCATGGCGTGGAAGGCATTCGTGCAGAGATTGGCCATTACCTGGTGGATCTGCGTCGGATCGGCGAGAACAGGCCCAGCATCCTGATCGATTTCCTGCTGGATGGCTATGGTCGCCGGCAGCGAAAAACGAAGCAACTGCAACGTCTCTTGCACGATCGGCGCAGGATACAAAGGGATACGTTCGATCTCAGCCTGGCGGCTGAAGGCGAGGATCTGTTTAACCAAATCTCTGGCCCTGAGACTTGCCTTGACGATCTGGTCGATATCTTTTCTCAGCATCGTCCCGGCTGGACTTTCTTCCTGGGCCATTTCCGCAAAGCCGAGAATAGCCCCGAGAATATTGTTGAAATCATGAGCTATGCCTCCTGCCAGGGTACCGATTGCCTCCATTTTCTGAGCCTGCTGGAGCCGGACCTCCATGTTTTTCAGATCAGTAATATCTGTGGCGATCTGTATCCGCACCAGGCGGCCGTCAGTCCATTCGATTGCCCGGTCGTGATTGATATAATACCTGCCGGTGACAGGGTTTTTATCATGCCAGATGCAGACTCCACTCGGCCTCCCATCCCGGTCGAGGAGTTGGGAGTTTGTGCAGTATTCGCATGGTTCGGCAGCATTCCTGAAAACCCTGTGGCAGATGTCACCGGTTTTGTCGCCGCCGAAGTCGGTTATCATCTTTTGATTCATGAACAGGATCTCATAGGTGTTCATATCCGCAACGTAGACGGTTGAATCTATGCTATCCAGAATGGTCAGCAATTTTTCGTGTGCCATTCTCACGTTGTCTTCAGCCAGCTTGTGCTCAGTGATGTCCAGCGAAACGGAAAGCACGGCTGGTTCCGGGGGGCTGCCATATTCGATGGGCTTAAGGGTGTTGAAGAACCATGTGTCGCCCTTTTTCAGGCTCACCATGATTTCCTGATGAAAGGGTTCCCCCGACTGATACACTGACCGGTAACGATTCATCAGGGCTTCGGCCTGGACTTCCGAGGTCAGTTCTCGAATATTTCTGCCGATGATGTCTCCCGATTTTTCGCCAGACATGCTCCAGCTGGCTTTTTGGTTGGCGTAGAGGAACGTGCCGTCCAGCGCTATGACCGACAGTGTTTCCTGCATCGAGTCTGCCACATTCCGAAGGTTTTCTTCGTCCTTTTGTATGATCGACTCCACCCGCTTGCGCTCGGAGATGTCGTTGATAACCAACCGGCACACCGGCACGCCATCATCCGCTTGCGCAGCTGTTGCCGTCAGATGCGTCCAGAAGCTCGCGCCGTCCGGTTTGACCAGTCGCAGTTCACAATTCTGGGGCTGACCCGTCTCGAAGAGTTTTTTGCGGTGAAGGTAATACACATCCTGGTCTTCTATAAGAATGTAGCGGGAAATCGGCTGCTTGAGCAGATCTCTGCGCGCAGTGCCCAGAAGAGTGGCGGCGGCGAGGTTGGCCTCGAGAATCAGTCCCTTTTCGGACAGGGTGCAGTAGCCGACCGGGGCCAGGTCGTAGAGGTCGAAATAGCGCGCCCGTTCGGCTTCAATCAGGGCCTGGGCCCTGCGCAGCTCCTCGTTCTGCAACTCCAGTTCGATCCGGTGCACCTGCAGTTCATGGAGCATCTGCTGGATTGCTTCAGGGGTTTGCTCGGAAAGAGCAGCCGGTTCCAAGGTCCGCGACAGTTCCTCGGCCCTTTTTCTCAGCATCGCCGCATCGGCAGACTTCTGCCAGGTGTCGTGATCCTTGTCGCTCATGGCTCCTCACCGCCGCCTTGCTGCCCGGTGACATCCAGGGCGGCGCAGGTGATCCCGATCACGGCGCCGTTGCCATCCCGCAACGGTTCGATGGTCAGGTCATATACAAAGGTTTTGCCGGCAGTAGTGGTCCGGACTATTTTCCGCACGCCTTGTCCACTTTCCAGCACCTGTCGTTTGATGGCCGTCAGGGTGGCGGCCTCCTGTTTGGGCAGCAGGTCGGAATCGGTCCTGCCGATGATCGGATCCACTGCAAATCCAGGGTTGGCGGGGTGGATCCAGGTGTAGCGAAGGTCCAGATCCTGGTTGAAAACAGAGATGGAAGCGGCACTGAGGGCTATCCGCAGTCGTTCCACGTTCACCCGCAGGCCTTCCTGCAGCCTCTGCGACTCGGTGATGTCGACAAAGGTGAGCACCGCGCCTTCGATGACGTTATCCATGGTGCGGTAGGGCAGGATACGCATGGTGTACCACCGACCCTCGACGCTTTTGACGTTGAGTTCCCTGGGGATCAGGGTATCGAGCACCGCCCGGATGTCTCCTGTCAGGTTCTTGTAGTCAGACAGGTTGGAGACGATATGGCCCACGGGGCGTCCTATATCGCTCTGGATCAGGTTGATGATGCTTGTGGCGGCGGGGGTGAAGCGCAGGAGTCGCAGCTGGCGGTCCACAAACACGGTGGCGATGCCGGTGCCGGCCAGCAGATTGTTCATGTCGTTGTTGGCCCGCGACAGGTCGGCCACCTTGGTCTGCAACTCGGCGTTGACCGTGGCCAGCTCCTCGTTGACCGATTGCAGCTCCTCCTTGGAGGTCTCCAGTTCCTCGTTGGTGGA
>CAYYWK010000552.1:0-2643 GCA_964475345.1 uncultured Desulfobulbus sp. | reverse complement strand
CTCGACCGCCGGACATTCGCCGTCATCCTGGCCGGATTCTTCCAGGACAACGGCGCAACCGTCGAGGCAATCGGCCAGGCGGCGGCGGAGGGGCGGCTCGACGACCTGCTCCATCTCGCCCACAGCCTGAAGGGCAGCGCTGGCAACATCGGTGCCATGGCCCTGCGGCAGGCCGCCGCGGCAGTGGAGGACCAGTGCCGGGAAAAGCTCTCGACCGCCGTTTGCCCTGCGGATTTCGACACACGAGTGGGGCAGCTGACGGCAGTGCTTTCGGAGATTCTCGAAGCCCTCCGGCCACTTGCTGAACCTTTCGGACAGGAAGCCGCAGCGGAGCCGCCATCTGCCGCAGGCGAGGGTGGCGGCAGGCTGCTCGAGCGCATGGCAGAGGCGATCGACGCTGCCGATCCCGAGGCCATTGACGCAGTCATGATGGATCTGCGCCGGCATTTCGCGGCCGGCGCCCATCCCGGCGGAAATCTGCTGCCGCAGCTCGAGCGGCAGATAAACCGCTATGATTACGATCAAGCCAGATCGACCCTGCAGCAGATGCAGCAAGGAGGTGCGGGATGAAGCCACTGGTCCTCGTTGTCGACGACAATGCCACCAATATCGACCTGCTGGTTGGCAGTCTGAAGGATGACTACCGGCTCGGCATCGCCAAGAAGGGCAGCGCCGCCCTGGAGTACGTCGAGAAATTTCACCCCGACCTGATCCTGCTCGACATCATGATGCCGGAGATGGATGGCTACGAGGTCTGTGCGCGGCTGAAGGCAAACCCGCAGAGTGCTTCGATCCCGGTGATCTTTCTCACCGCGATGCAGGACACGGTCAACAAGACCCGCGGTTTTGAGGCAGGGGCGGTGGACTACATTACCAAGCCGTTCCATGTCGCCGAAGTCAAGGCCCGGATCCAGACCCACCTGATGCTGGAGGAGATGAAGGCCCAGCTGCGGGCGCAGAATGTTGTGCTCGAGCAGAAGGTCGAGGAAAAGACCGCGGAACTCCAGCAGATGCTCAACGGCAGCATCTGCAGCATGGCCCAGATGGTGGAGATCCGCGACCCCTATACCGCCGGCCACCAGCAGCGGGTGGCGCTGCTGGCCTGCGCCATCGCCGAGAGGATGGGGCTGTCGGCCCATATCATCGAGGGGATCCGCATCGCCGGTATCCTCCACGATGTCGGCAAGATCCGCATCCCGGTGTCGATTCTCTCCCGGGCCGGGCAGCTGCTCGAGGCCGAGCACGAGGTGATCAAAATCCACCCGCAGATCAGTTTCGAGATCCTCAAGAGCATCCCCTTTCCCTGGCCGGTGGCGCAGATGGTCTTCCAGCACCATGAACGGCTTGACGGATCGGGCTATCCGCTGGGGCTGAAGGGCGACGAGATCCTGCTCGAGTCGCGGATCCTGGCGGTGGCGGATGTCACCGAGGCCAAGAGTTCGTTCAGGCCCTATCGCCCGGCGCTGGGCATCGAGGTCGCTCTCGAAGAGATCCGCCGGGGCCGGGGTATCCTCTACGATGCCGATGCCGTCGACATCTGCCTCGACCTGTTCACCAACCAGAAATTCGCCTTCGACTACTCCCTGGGCGGCTCCCAGACCATCTTCTGCGTCGCCTCGCCGCAGACCCTGCAGTCCACCATCAGCCTGACGCCGAAACGCTGAGAGGCCGGCCAGGGGAAAAGTGGGCCGGTGTGCCGGACACGCCTTCCGCAGGAATGAGCCTGCGCCGCCGGCGGTCTCAGCTGTCCATGTGTTTCTGGATCCGCTTGCGGAGGTGCTTGGCAATCTCCTTGTCGCGGTAGCTGATAACCGTCACCGGGCAGCGGTGAAAGACCCGTTCGGCCACCGAGCCGGTGAACAGCGTCCGGATGTCCCTGTTCTTGACCCCCATCACCACCGCGTCGATGTTTTCCTTCACCACCAGCTGCAGCAGCTTTTCGGCAGGATTGCCGACCTCGAAATGGAAAGGGATGTCCTCGGAATTGAGACCGACCTTCCCCAGCAGCTGGGCCAGTTCGGTCCGCCGCTCCTGGATCAGGGTCTGCAGGTAGTGTTCGCTGTCGACCTGGTAGCCGAAGGCGGTGATCTTGCGTACCGCCTCCAGGTCGCGCTCGTTGATGACGTTGACGACCTGCAGTTCCGCCTTGCAGGCAAGGGCGATCTCCGCTGCGAAGCGGAGGATTCCCTCGGTGTATTTGGAGAAAGCGATGGGGACGAGAATCTTGCGGATCATGGTCGGTCCTCCGTTGTTTGGAGCGTATCTGTTCAGCCGGCCGGCACCGGACCGCCGGACTTCGCCAGGGCGGCGCGCCGAATCCGCCGTTTCTGGGAGAACCAGACCAGGGCGAGCAGGGTCAGAGCCGGGATGAACATCCATTGTTTGCGCGGCCGGTCAGTCAGGGTCTGGATGCTGACGATCTCCTGATCCCAATCGAGGCCGGCCTTCTGGGCCGGGCTGTTGAAGACCACGTTGTCGATCAGTACCCGGCCGTCCTCGTTGCGGGTGGCAAAGCCGATGGCCTGCATCCTTTCCCGGGCCGGGGCCTTCTTGCCGGCCGCCAGCGACACCACCATCGTGAACTCGTCGCCGTTCATCTTCTCGCCCTTGAGGGTCAGCCGCAGCTGCCTGCCCGAGGGCAGG
>CAYYWK010000551.1:0-2646 GCA_964475345.1 uncultured Desulfobulbus sp. | reverse complement strand
GGCCTGGGTTCCAGGGGGCTGCCAGGGGGCTGCCAGGGGGCTTTCAGTTGCGCTCCATGCGCGCCGCCCAGGGCGCGAGGAACCGGCGCTCCCGCGGATCATCCACCTGATTGCGCGTCGGGCTGAAAAAGAGCCCGGGGGCGTGCAACAGCTTGGTGAAGGGGAAGATGATCATCAGTGCCGCGACCAGCAGGATGTGCAGCCACAGTACCGGGTCTCCGGGCAGGATCGAAATGGTAAAGCTGTACAGGCCGATGAAAAAGGTCTTCACCGCCACGATATCGGTATGAAAGACGAAACTCATCAGGATGCCGCTGGTCCCGATCAGGAGCAGGAGTCCGAGCAGGACATGATCCCCGGGCGCCGAGATGTAGCGGACGCGGTCGACCAGGAAGCGCCGCGCCCAGAGTCCGGCGAGCCCCACGACCATGGCGAATCCGGCATAGATCCCGAACGGCTGAATGAACTCGATGGGCGCCGGCACCGGGTCCATGATATAACGCAGATGCCGCAGCGTGACCAGGAAGAGGCCGAAATGGAAGGCCCAGCCGAACATCCAGGTCCACTTGTTGCCGCGGAACAGGCTCTCGAACAACACCACCTCGCGCACCATGCGCAGGACGACACCACCCGTGGTGGTCGGCGCCGGGGTGGTCGGAATCTTGAGCGGCGCCGGGGTGCGGCTGTACTGCACGACCTTCCAGGTCACACCGGACACCAGCACAAAGGCGGCGAAGTAAAACAGGATGGCGTACAGATGACTCAGAAACGACATGTTCCTGCTACCTCGGTGGCACCTTGCTGAATGGAACGGACGCCGTGCCGCGTCCGTCCCGGGTGACGGGAACTGAAGTGGCGGTCGGACCGGGCCGATCAGACCGGCCTGGACAGACCAGCCCGATCAGACCGGGCTCATCAGGCCAGCCCGATCAGACGCAGCCGGTCGGCTTGGGCAGGCCAGCGAAACGGCACGCCTGTTTGGCGGGGCCGTAGGGGAACAGGCTGTACAGGTACTTGCTGTTGCCCTTGTCGGCGCCGAGCTTCTTGCCGACGGCCTTGGTTAACACACGCACCGCCGGGGCGATCTGGTACTCGTCGTAGTATTCGCGCAGGAAATTGATGATGTCCCAGTGCTCCTGGGTCAGCTCGAGGTTGTCCTGCTTGGACATGACCTCGGCCACGCCCGGTTCCCATTCGTTCAGGTTGGCCAGATAGCCTTCCTCATCCACGGCCAGTTGCTTGCCGTTGACGTCGATCGTGTCAGCCATTGCGTTCTCCTAAAGCGTGCGAATAGTTGGGTAAAAAGGTCACAGCCAGGCCTGGACCGTGGCGCTCTCGGCGGCCAGGTCCACGAAGCCAGCATAGTCCACCACGCCGATTCCGGGGATCAGGCGCGACTCGGCAAAGCCGCGCGCCTTCAGATCCGGTCCCAGCACGTAGATCTTGACGCGCTTGATGGCCTCCTCGACGCGCGCCGCGGCCGCGGTGCCGGCCAGGGCGGCATAGACGCCGTCCTCGATCAGCAGCACCGAAGCCCCGGGCTCGGCAAACTTCAGGCAGGAATCCAGCGAGTTGCGCTCGAAGGGCGACTTGTTGACGGTGTGCAGGTTACTCATCGGTCCCCCTTAGAAACTGAAGACCGCTTCGGCCTCGGCCATCAGGGCCCGGCCGCGGTCGGCATCGACCACGGTGACGATGTTCTCCACCTCCTCACCGGTATCCATGTCCTCCCAGGCGATCTGCACCAGATCGTCCTGGGTCAGTCCGCGGGCGGCCAGCGAATCGGCGTCGACGTAGATGTATTTCACCTCGTAGTCGCCCAGGGTCCGATAGGTCGGGGAGAAGTTCTTCATCCCGATCCCGCTCGTGTCCTGGCCCTTGACGAGTTGGAAGACACCATCGTCCATGAACATCAGGCTGACCTCCTGATCGAAGGCGGCGCCGATCAGCACCACCTCCAACGACTCCCACGCATAGATGGTCCCGTACGGCGCCTTGCGGTTTAAGTACAGGAATTTCTTGACGGTTTCCGACATCGCGCGGGCCCCCTCAATCGCCGAAGACGACGAGACGGTCGGCCTGGATCGCCGCCTCGACCAATTGCCCCAGGCCCGAGATCCGGAACCGGGGATGGATGTTGGTGGCGTCCTTGCCGTTGCGGGTCGCCTCGCCGTCGTCGACGATGCCGCGGCGCTGCGCCGCGGCGACGCAGACCACGAGGTCGAGGTCGTACTGCTCGGCCAGCGCCGCCCAGCGGTTGACGATATGACGATCGTCCTGGGGCGGGGTGGTCAGCCGGGTCGAGTTGTTGACACCGTCATGGTAGAAGAAGACCCGAAAGACCTCGTGACCCTTCTCCAGCGCCGCCTTGGCGAAGAAAAAGTCCGAAACAGAGGCCTGGAGCAGGAAGCGCCCCACTAGTATCTGCAACGCGAACATCCTGGTCACCTCGCCGCTCAGAAGCGAATGTAAGAGGAGCTGTTGAAGCTCGCCCGGGCACCGCGCCAGGTATCGATGTGATACTTGGTGAAGGGCAGGTCGACCTCCTCGAAGAAGCGTGGCCAGCCGATGCGCTCGATCCACTCGTTGATGCGCTCCCAATCACGGGCGCCTTCTTTGTAGGCCTTGAGGATGCGCTTGACGATC
>CAYYWK010000550.1:0-2651 GCA_964475345.1 uncultured Desulfobulbus sp. | reverse complement strand
GGGGAATGAACAATCCTGATTTTTTTCTTTCCATCAACGGAATGAACTACACGCCTTTTTGCACCGGCTGGCAGCTTGAGGATGTCGATGATGGCATGTCGAGTCTGCGGATGACGCTTGGCAATCCTGACGGTGTTCTTGGGGGATACTTCACAACGGAGAACTACATTACTTTCAGGTATGGCTACTGGGATGGGAGGATGTCCAGACCGTTAGTGATGCGGATCAAGGACATGGAAGAGAGCTATGACACGGAGGCTCCACCGGTCATAAACCTGACAGCTTATGACGTGACCGAGCGTTTGCTTGGAGTTACGCACGCTGGAAATTCCCTGAAAAACCCGAAGGCTCCAAAACTGGTGGAGTCTATAATAAATGGCATCAAGGCCAAGGCGCAGATGATGCTTAATGGTCCTGACAAGATGCCGGAGCGGGTTCCGCTGCATAACATGACATCTCATGCGGCGATACGATGGATCCTGGGATACACCAAATGCAAAAAGCAGGAGATTTCCGGCAGTAATTCGATTGCCGCCATGAGATACACGGACGATTACTGGGACACTCACGAGATGAGTGTTGATGGCAATGAGGATGTGGGGTCCAATCCGATAGGCAACCAGGAGAACTACACTGCAGGCAAGGAATTCAGGGCGACGGAGTCATTCAGTGGCGACAGGACGGGCGAGGGCCAGATTAACCGTGATTTTAATGAAATAGACAGGATAAGGGTTCGAAACAGGCGTAACAGGGCGGGAAGCCGGGTTATCACGGCAAGGCTTGAGTTGAATGGGCATCCGGGTCTTGAGGCCAAGAAATGTATTACGGTGCTCAACGTCGGGAGCCAGGCATCAGGTAAATGGTATGTGACAAGGTGTTTGCAGAGATGGAGCGATTCATCGCCATTCATTGCTTCGCTGAACCTGATGAGACCTTCACTTGACACCATAGGCAAACCGGTAAGCCAGCCGATAGTGATGCATGCCAAAATTTACGAACCGAATGTCATATTCGTCGGGTGCAGGGAGGTGGACGCTCCATCGCAGGCGACGGTGGTTTACGGCCATCCGGCGGATGATGGAAGGCCTATGGTGAGACGGTTTGACTGGAGCTTGAGAGTCACGAGAGCGAGGGCCGGAGGAGAAGGCGTAAAGACGAAGACGTGGGCGATCAACCAGGCCGGAAAGATATTGCAGGCGGAGGCGGTGGCTCAGGGGACGTACAGGAGTGTGACCCCACCGGTTCCGCCGGTTGAGAGGATTGAGTAGATATTATGGGTGATTTCAAGAGTTCACTTCCGCCCGAATTACAGCATCTCCAGCAGGCGTGTTCGCTACACCTTGGCATGGTTAGGGATGTCAGGGACCCGGAGGGACGAGGACGGGTGCGGGTTGAGGTCCCGGGATTGAATTCGGTTGGGAGCGATAACTGGCTGAACTGGTGTGAGGTGATAGGGGTTCCGCAGGGGGCAATTTACGATGATGGAGACGCGGGGATATGGTGGCCGATGTTACCGGGACAGGCGGCCTACGTGGGTTTTCTGAGTGGTGATTATCTGCAGCCATACTGTATTGCGGGCCCGGCATGGTCACAGAAGCCCAGACCTGAGGATGCGTGGATACCCAGAGAGGCCAGGAACAGATCGTTACGCAGGAAGACGAGGATCAGGGAGATCAAGAGCGAGGCCGGGCACACGTTGCTGATGGATGACAACAATGGTCAGGAGCAGATGGCGCTGATTGACTGGATGGGTCAAGGGTTATTTTTTATGGCTCCGGGTGGTATTCCGGCGGCGAAAGAGGATGATGGGCCAGGCAGTAAATACCGTCAGGGCTATACCCGTGGAACAAGAATGACAGCGGCGGGCAACGGTATAAATGTGGCCAACACCTGCAATGGCCAGTCGGCGATCGCGTTGTTCGACCTGCTGGCTCAGGGATTGATCACGGTAGCCCGGACAGATGGCGGTGTGGTTCTGATCTGGGCGGGTGAGTCTGTTGGAAAGGCCGGACCGGTAATCATGCTGGACGCAAAAGAGAACAGGATAATACTGGCGGCCGGAAAGGCGCAGATGCACTTTCACGGCGATGAGGAACGTATATTTGTTACCAAGCAGATGATTGGCGAGATTGAGCCTGTGGACATGGCTCAATACGTCGGGGAGGCCAAGAATATATTCGGGCAGGCTTTCTTCCATTATCATCAGGCAGAAAAGCAGGACGAGAGCCAGAATCCCTCTCCAGTGAATACAGGGCAATAATGAGAAGCATACCGGCATACGGCAAGGGGATATCATTTCCTTTCAGGGTTGACAGGGCTACGGGGAGAATCGCTGTTTCAAGTGGTCTGCGTGATGGCGCCAGTGTTTCGCTGGCCTATCTGAACGAGTCGTGGTCTGTGCGGGAAGCGCATGAAATTGCGCAGAACCTTATAGCCGAAGCCATAGCGCATATCGTGCTGACACGCAAAGGGGAGCATGACACTTTGCCAGAGTTTGGCAGCAATGAACAGGCGATACTGTTTGAGAACAATTCTGCCGAGACGAAATATCTTGTTGAATATTTTTTCCATGAATCCACCAGGAGATGGGAAAAGCGGGCGCAGGTTCCGGAGATTGGCGGGTTTTCACCCAGGACGTAGGCCGGTACGAC
>CAYYWK010000549.1:0-2654 GCA_964475345.1 uncultured Desulfobulbus sp. | reverse complement strand
CCTTCCCGGCCAATTCCGGCAAGAGTACCGCAGGATCCCCTGTCCCTGAAGTCACCTGCAGTGCGCGCCCTTTCATCGTGATATCCGTGCCGACGAGCGGCCGGATCGCTAGCGCTTCATTGACATCAACGAATGTGAAGAGCACACGGCCTTGTCCGAAAGCGGTGGCTCGCTGCCGCTCCTGCAGCTGCACTGCCTCCCGGACAATATTGTCGATATACGGCTGAACGGCAGGTCGATAGGCGGCCAGCCCTGTTGAATTGAGGTGCACCTCGTCGCTGAAATGGCTCTCGGGGAGTCGGACATAGGCTTCCTCCACCACATGCAGACCACGGAAGCGCCGGCTCAGTTTCCGAAGCATGGCGAGGGATTCCTGGACCAGCGGATGGGAGCTTTTTCCGGCCTGCGATGTCGGCGGCGGCAGGTAATAAACCGGCACGCCCAAGCCTTCCATCTCTTCCAGCATCCGAACGAGGTACAGCCGGGAGGCAGGCTCACCCCGCAGCGCCTGCAACTGATCCCCAACCAGCCCGAATATCCCGTAACCGGCCTTGACGGAGTGAGTATCCGGAGCAATCCCGGAGTAGATGTCACTGTTGGTGAAACCGGCCAGCCGCCGTTGCAGGTGCAGTCGATTTCTGAAGGTTCCGAGCATCTTGTAGGCAATCATCTTGGTGGTGAACACCGGATCGAGCTTGACCGCCAGCAGTCCGAAAATTTCCCGCCACCAGGTAAAGCAGCGCTGGACGTAATTCTCGGTCAACGTCTGGTTGAGGTCACCGCTGCCGGGAGTGCGGTCGCAGATCACCACCGCACCCGGCAGCCTGTTGCCTGCAAGGTACCTCTTCAGGAAAAAATACTGCCCCGTCGTCTCGGTGGCCTGGTTGCAGGCAAGCATGGCGATCGATCCCCGAGCCGGTTTCCAACCCTCGAAAATGCCGCGGCCGACGCTGTCGCCGACCAGCACGACATTGTGGTTCCGGTTGTTCTTCTGCAGCGCATGCAGAGTCTCGTCGACTTCGTGGCTGCGGTAGTTCCTGACCCATGGGCCGGCCAGCAGTTCGATTGCCACAATGGCCAGGATGGCGAAACCGGCGGTCCTGGTGAAGAATGCCGGAGAAAACTGCTTCAGGAAACCTCTCATCGCCGCCCGCTTCTCAGAACTGGAAATAGATGAAGGACTGGGCATTGTTGTAGCCGAAGATGACGATCATGTAGAAGAGCGCGACATAGGTGCCGACCCGCAAGACAGGCGGCCACGCAAAGACCGGAATCAATCTGTCCGTCCTGAACTGGAGATACTGGTACACTGCCGGGATACAGGCAAAGAACAGGAGTTTTCGCATCAACAGCAGACTGTCGGCATTCATGGAAACATCGAAATTGAACAGCAGGTCGTGGAGCAGCGTCTGCAGCTGGGCCATCGATTCGGCCCGGAAGATCATCCAGCCGAGGCAGACCAGGTGAAAGAGCAGCAGCCGCCTGAGCGTCGGCGGCACCCGGGAGAGCTTTTCCCGTAAAAGGGTCCAGACGGCCAGCAGCAGACCATGAAACGCCCCCCAGCAGACGAACGTCCAGCCGGCCCCATGCCACAGCCCGCCAAGCAGCATCGTCAGGAACAGGTTCCGAACGGTCATCGCAGCGCCGGCACGGTTGCCCCCAAGCGGGATATAGAGATAGTCGCGGAGCCAGGTGGACAGGCTGATATGCCACCTGCGCCAGAATTCGCTGGGATTGTCGGCAAAGTAGGGGGCGTTGAAGTTGGTCACCAGCCGGAAACCCATCAGGCCGCCGAGCCCCTTGGCGATATT
The DNA here is from genome assembly GCA_964475345.1 of uncultured Desulfobulbus sp. Lineage (GTDB taxonomy): Bacteria > Desulfobacterota > Desulfobulbia > Desulfobulbales > Desulfocapsaceae > Desulfoprunum. The sequence goes on along the minus strand of CAYYWK010000549.1, from coordinate 843 downwards.
GGAGTAACCGTCGAAGTCGGCGAAGATCTGAAAGGTATACGCATAGGTCGCCAGCAGCACATCAATACCGCTGCCGCCCTTGCCGTTATAGACGCCGCTGACGATGACGGCCAGGTTGTCGGCCACTACCACCTTCTCGAAGAGGCCGAACAGTATTAAAAAGACGCTGGCATGGAACACATCTGGTGTAATCCTGCGTTCACAGCCAATCTGGGTCAGAAGATTGCCCGCCCGTTCGATGGGACCGGCAAGAATGGTCGGGAAAAAGGCAACATAGAGGGCGAAATCGGGAAACGACGAAGCGGGTGCGATCTTCCGGAGGTAGACATCGATCGTATAGCTGAGCGTCTGGAAGGTGTAGAAGGAGATGCCGACGGGCAGTGCCACCTCCAGCACCCCGGCGCAGTCGCCCAGGCCGATTCTGCCGCAGAGGCTGTTGAGATTTTCGGCAAAGAAATTGAAATATTTGAAAAATCCCAGGATGCCGAGACTGGACAGGATGCTGACCAGCAGCCAGCCCTGCCGGGCCCGCTGTGACAGGCTGCCGCCAATCCGTTCCCCGGCGAGGTAATTGATCACGGTATAGGTCAGCAGCAGGGCCAGGAAACGATAGTCCCAGGCGGCGTAGAACAGATAGCTGGCGGCGAGCAGCAGCCGGTTCTGCCAGCGAAGCGTGCAGCAACAGTACAGAGCGAAGGTGACTGCAAAGAAGACCAGGAATGTGAAGCTGTTGAAATGCATTGTTTCCTGTCGAAAGAGCGCCTTGGCCGGCCTGGTCCGACTCCCGCCGGATCAGGAGCCCCGCTCAGCCGGAACGGTGCGTCATCCTACACCCTCGTCCAC
>CAYYWK010000548.1:0-2659 GCA_964475345.1 uncultured Desulfobulbus sp. | reverse complement strand
GCCTTGAACGTGCCGGACATCTCCTTCGTTCCGTAGGTCATCCTGAACCTTGGCAGGTAGACATCCGTTTCGCCCTGGGCCTGCAGACTGCCCAGCCATGCCTCGACCTTCTCCGCGGACAGCATGGCCTCCAGTTCGCCGATACCGTCCCTGTCCTTCGGCAGCAGCACCACCATCGCCATCGTGTCGCCCCGGTACGGCATCTCCAGTATCTGCACGCCGTCCGCTTCCGCATACCCAAATCCCTGGCCACTCCTGTGCATCAGCGGCACGACCACCTTTTCGGTGGCATCGACGAAGAACGGCGCATCCTGAGTCTTCTCCTTTTTGAACTGCTCGAGCCAGTCTCCCTTGAACCAGATCGCGTTGACCAGCACCAGACGGGTCAGCTCATTCAGTCCCCCGGGAGGGATCAGATCCTTGATCTCCCGATTGGTCGTATCTTCGACCCAGAAATTGATTTTCTGCCGAGCATCCTCGAAGGCCCTGACAAAGTCCACCTCGGTCAGACTACTGCCATAATCGGCCCGGCAGGTCTCAAGAAACGTGTCGAGGAACCCGAAATCCTGCTGGCCCCACAGCGAATTGGCGATCGTGAAGCTGTAACCGTCATCCTTGCCCGGCTCGATGCCTTTGGCAGTTTGCGCGAAGTCCCGGTGCACGGCTTCATCCTTGAGCGTAAAGCGCAGCGCTTTCTCCATCTGCCGCGCGGTTTCGCCTCTAGCCCCGGCGGAGGTCATGGCCAGGGCCATCCGCAGGCTGAAGGGCGAGAAGAAAATATTGCCCTGGTCGCCCTTGAGCTGGCCGTACAGGTCCCAGGCGAACTCGTTCTGCGTCCTGCCGAATTCCTTCACCTCCTGGGAGCCTTGGAGAGACCCGTTCGCCGCCCCCGCCCCAACTCCCATGCCCGCGCAGAACGCCAACACCCCGACTGCAACCACGAATAGGTATCGTTGCATATGGATTTCCTCGCTAACCGATGAGTGCCGACACCGCCCCCTTCTCCCATTGAAACTCCTGAAGAAGGATCAGCGAGCCAATTTTTCCGCAAGACAGTCGCAGCGTGACGGGCATTCGCCGGCATGGCCGCAGTTGCCGACCGGGGGGCGCCGCACGTTCCCGAACTCGCTGCTTCGGCCCGCGAGGTTATGCATCGCGGAGATCGTCGTCCACCTGCCCGGTCTCCAGGCTTGCATCAGCCCGCGCCGACTCGAAATCGGCATGGCTGAAATCCCTGCGCGGCGAGTCGGGCAGTTCGCGATCCAGACTGGCACGATACCGGACACAGCCCTCCATGAACTTAGGCCACGTCGGCACCCACGGTTCCATGTCCCGTTGTTCCGGCAGGAGAGCCCATAATTCCGGGTGATGCCAACACAGGTCATGGCCGGTACTGTCCCGGTGGGCACGTATGCCTGCGCGGAGGCGTTTCACCTCAGCGATCAGCTGCGCGGGCGTCATCTTATCCAGATCTTTGTCCATGCGTTTTCTCCTTCACGGCAATCGCCGGCACCGGGGGATCATTTTCCACAGCGTGCTTCCCGACAGCGAGGCCTTGCTCGTCAGGCCTCTGGCGACGACTCATAGTGATGCACCCAACATTCGACCACCAATTGTGCCATTCCAGGCGGAATGACTGCCTCTCCACTGTTGACACCTATCTGAAGTCCTGTGCAACACTACTGGAAGCAGAAAAGGGAATTCAACAGTTTATTATGCGATACTATAGTTACACCCCATCAACCATTGCCTGCAGCCTCTCCAAGCGAGAAATACAACCAATTGATGGAACGAGCTGTTTGAGGCCACCCATCCGCCACCACCCATGCGGTAATTGGCGTGATCCCCAATTGGACAGATCATCGCTCCCTGCAGTTTAGAAATCTGCCGAAACCTGTCCGATCTTCATCATTTCTTCATGTATGGCGGTTATTCTCTAGCCAATTGTCGATATGTAAACCGCGATATGTGAGATGAGGATGCCATGCCCAGTGTTTCAATAATCGTCCCGACTCGAAATGAAGGGGGAAATATCGAGCCTTTGCTTGAACGTCTATCGAAGGTGCTGTCTGAATCTCAGCTAGCAGCCGAGATTATCTTTGTTGACGATGGCTCAACCGATACAACGCGTGATGAGATAAAAAAATACTCTGGATCACTCACAACCCAGCTGATCTGCCGCGATGAGGAATCGGGACTGGCCAGCGCTGTTTGTACCGGGGCTCGAGCTGCAAAGAGTGAGCTGTTACTCATCATGGACGCTGACCTCAGTCATCCGCCTGAGGCCATTCCGGACCTCCTGCATCCGCTCCAGCAAGGCAGCCATGACATGGTCATCGGCAGCCGCTACGTACCCGGGGGATCCACCCCGGATTGGCCGCGTACACGCCGAATCGCCTCACGACTCGCCACTCTTCCCGCGCGTCTGTTTACAGGGACACATGATCCATTGGCCGGTTTTTTCGCCGTGCGTAGAGAGGTGCTTCTGGCGGTTGCAGGTCCAGTTGCAGGTTTCAAGATCGGTTTTGAGATCCTCGCCTTGGCAGGCGACTGGTTGCGTGTCGCAGAAATACCAATAACATTTGTTGATAGAGAAAAGGGCCATTCCAAAATGACGGCCCGAGTCGTGCTCGACTACCTCAGGCAACTTGCGACTCTC
>CAYYWK010000547.1:0-2664 GCA_964475345.1 uncultured Desulfobulbus sp. | reverse complement strand
GCCTCTAACTAATTCACCCCCCCCCCTTAAAACACCAACCCCCCCGGGGGAACCCTTGCAACCCCCCGGGGGGGGGGGCGCCTTCAGCGGCGGCAAGGGGATGTTCTTCGGCAACGTTGTGCTGTCTACCAGCGGTCGGTACCGATGAAGTCATTGGTGTCGATGCAGCTGGCCCGCTCGGCGGCGCTCAGTGCGTTGATGTCCTTTTTCCCATCACCGTTACCTTCGGCGACACATACATACTCATGCCCTTGTTTGTCATTGACCCATACCAGGGAACCAAAATCACCGTTCATGATACACCTCGCTCGAGTGTTTGTTTTCTATCGCATCTCTTCAGGTTGGCTGTGAAGAGATGTCACCGTCTTCCTGATTGCTGCATGTTGTTGCCCTCTTTCTCTACCAGCGGTCGGTGCCGATGAAGTCGTTGGTGTCGATGCAGCTGGCCCGCTCGCTGTCGGACAGTGCATCGAAATCCTTCCTGCTGCCAGATCGTTCGCTAGCGACACAGACATACTCATGGCCTTGCTTGTCGTTGACCCATACCAGGGAACCGAAATCTCTTTTCATGATACACCTCTCGTGTGATTGTGGTCGTTTTCAGGGAACTGTTTTCGATACTGTCTCCCTTGCCTCAAATGTAAGTCTATCGGCGATCAATGCAATAGGTGTAATATCATAATAAAATGATAGTAAAAACTATCATTGAATTTCCTGTAATTCATCACCATTAAAGAGGTATAACGAGGGAGGAAATGCTCACGGAGTAAACGTGGGAGACGGGTTGGCGGCGGTCGGCCGGGCATTAACGAAAGAGGTGGAAGATGCGGCTGGGCCTGTGTTGTCTCTTCAAGGGGGAGGATATCTCATTCCGCACGATCACAGCCAAAACTATGCTGGGGATGAAAGAAGAACAGCGACTGGAGAAGGTCTCAGGAGTTTGCCGGGCCAATGCCGAAAGCCTGCTGGCTGCGGTGATCGCGGTGGAGAAGCTTGGCATCGGCGCCTTTCGAATCATGTCGCCGCTGTTTCCGAGGATGACCCACCCCGAGGCCGGCTATAAGCTGTCCGATCTCCCGGATTGCAGGCGGATAGAGGAACTGCTTGGCAAGGTCCGGGAGTGGACGGTTGCCCATGACATCCGCCTCAGTTTCCATCCTGATCAGTTCGTCGTACTCTCGTCTCCCCGTCCCGAGGTGGTCGACAGTTCCATCCGGGAACTGGAATACCAGGGATGGCTCGCCGAAAAGGTTGGCGCTGATGTCATCAATATTCATGTCGGAGGTGTCTACGGCGACAAGGGCGAGGCGCTCGCGCGGTTCGGCCGGGCCTATGGCATGCTGACGCAACGGGTGCGGGAGCGTCTGACGGTTGAGAACGACGACGTCGGTTATACTGTGCGCGATCTGCTGCCGCTGGCCGACAGCCTGTCGATTCCCGTTGTCTATGACGTCCATCACCACCGTTGCCTGCCGGACGGCCTGACGGCCGAGGAGGCGACGCTGCTGGTCGGGCAGACCTGGCAGGGGACAGGCCGGGAAATGTACTGCCACCTTTCCTCGCCGCGGGAAGGGTGGTCGGGGAAAAGGCCGAAGGCCCATGCCGATTATATCGATCCGGACGATTTCCCGGAATGCTGGCTCAACAAGCCGATGACCGTCGATATTGAGGCCAAGGCCAAGGAACTGGCAGTGCTGCGACTCATGCAGGACCTTTTGGAAAAGGCTGAAAGCGCAAAGCGGGGGAAAAAACCGCAGGTGGCGGAGGCGGACACGCTGCTTGCCACCTGAAGCCGGTGCGAGGACAACATGTTTGTGAGAGCTGAACACAGAGGTACGGAGCATGTCTGGAGAGCGGGCTGAGTTGTTCATTTTCGGGGCGACCGGTGATCTGGCAGTGAAGAAGATACTGCCGGCGCTGCAGCAGTGGTATCAGGATGAATCGCCCTTTGCCGCGATCTGGTGCCTCGGCAGGCGATCCCTGGACGACCGGGGCTATTTCGCCCTGGCCGAGGAGAAGGGCGGTTTCGCCATCAATCCGGAGATGCGGCGGCTGCTCCGCTATCACCGACTCGAATTCGCGGAACAATCGGGGTATGACAGCCTGCGGGAACGTGCTGATGCCGAGGGCAGTCCTCACGGGATCAGGCTCTTCTTCCTGGCGGTCAAACCCGAGGCCTTTGTCCCTGTTACCCATGGCCTGCACCGGGCCGGCCTGTTCGTGCGGGGCAAGGCGGAGCATCGCCTGCTTTTTGAGAAACCTTTCGGGGGCAGCCGGGACTCGGCGGAGACCATTCAGGCCGGCCTGGCTGCAATGGTCGACGAAGAGCAGATATTCCGGATAGACCACTATCTCGGCAAGGACATGATCAGGAATGTCCTTGCCATCCGCTTCGCCAACCGCATATTTTCCGAGGCCTGGCATGGCCGGGCCATCGAACGGGTGGAGATCGTCAGCGTCGAGACGGCAGGGGTCGAGGAGCGTCTTGACTACTATGACCGGGCCGGGGCGATCAACGACATGATCCAGAGCCACCTCCTGCAGATGCTGGCCCTGGTGGCGATGGCGGCCCCGGACAGCTTCGACGCCGAGGCGATCCGCCGCCGTAAACTGGAGGTGCTGCGGCAGGTCCAGGACCGGCTAGCCCCGCGCCTCTACCTGGAG
>CAYYWK010000546.1:1149-2666 GCA_964475345.1 uncultured Desulfobulbus sp. | reverse complement strand
CCGGCCCCCTCGAACAGCACCACGTTCAGCAGCGAGAGCGCCGCGTTGATGATGCACACCCACAGCACCGTTTCCAGGGTCTTGAACACCTGGCTGGCGGGGTTCATGCCCAGCACGTTCTGCAGGAACAGCAGGCCGGTGAGGATGGGCAGGATGAAGTTGCGCAGCAGCCGAACCGTGGCCGCGTAGCTCGGGCCGCGGCGCCGCAGCCGGTGGATCACCTCCCCCAGAAGGATCGACACCAGGGGGAAGCCCAGGGCCAGCGCGACTGCCCACGCCAGAAAGTGGGCCGTGGTCGCCGTCACGCCGCCAGGCCTCCGCTCTCCACCGGCACGGGGCCGCTCTTCAGCCGCCAGGACCGCTCTTCCCCCTCCGCGCCGGCCGGGCCGCACAGCTCGAAGGGGTACAGATCCTCGAGGCGCTGATGCACGGCCTCGGACACCAGGATCGCCCCGGGGGGGCAGGCGTCCTTGAGGGCCACGGCCCGGCGCACCGTGTCGCCCCAGATGTCATACACCACCTTGTTCTTGCCCACGATGCCGGCCATGATGTCGCCGGAATGAATGCCGATCCGCAGGGCCAGCTGCAGGTCGCGCTCGAGGTTGAAGCGGCGCACGATGCCCAGCAGATCGATGGCGCAGTCGATCATGCGGCGGTCGTGGTCGAGGTAGGGCGCGGAGAGACCGCAGACGGCGAGATAGCTGTCGCCGATGGTCTTGATCTTCTCGATGGCATGCCGCTGGCTGGCGTCATCGAAGGCGGAGATCAGATCGTTCAGGATGGCCACGGATTCGAAGGCGGTCAGGGAGGTCGACAGCTTCGAGAAGCCACTGACATCCGCGTACATCACGGCCACATTGGCGATGTCATCGGCGATCTGCTTCTCGCCCCGCTGCAGCCGCCGGGCGATCGCCGCCGGGAAGACGCTCAGCAGCAGCTGCTCGTTCTCCCGGTTCTTCTGCTCCACCAGCTCCCGCTGGCTGCGCAGGCTCTGCACCATCGCGTTGAAGGAGCGACCCAGTTCGCCGAATTCGTCGCCGGTGTTCAGGGGCGGGATCGTGTCCAGCTCGCCGGCCGCGACCCGGCGGGCGCTGCCGATCAGGGTGTTGATCGGCCTGACGAAGAAGTGGGCGAGGCCCATGGCCACCATCGTGATCAGCAGGATCAGCAGGGTGGCGGAAATCAGCACCTGCCGCTGGAAGGAGTAGATCGGCGCGTAGGCTTCGGAGAGGTCGATCTCCGAGAGAATCACCCAGTCGAGCCCATTGATCTTCAGCGGAGCGAAGGAGCTGAGCACGGGGATGTTGCGGTAGTCGTCGATGATCTTGGTCCCCTGTTTGCCGGCGAGGGCCTCGTTGACGCCCTGGGTGTTCACCTTCTGCTGCAGGATCGAGGTGTCGAATTGCTCGATGTGCTGAATGACGTCATCCTTCACCCGCAGCGACTGCAATGTCTTGATGTAGTTCTTCTTGTCTTCGATCAGGAAGCGTGAAACCGATCGCATCAGGCGATCGCTG
>CAYYWK010000546.1:0-1139 GCA_964475345.1 uncultured Desulfobulbus sp. | reverse complement strand
CACCAGGTAGGTCTCCCCGGAATTGCCGAGGCCATCCTGTTTCCAGTTGCGGTTGCCCGTCATCAGGTTGTTGATCTCGTTCACCGGCATCTGGAAGGCGAGGATGCCCACCAGTTGCGACCGGTCGTAGATCGGAGCGGCGATGAAGGCGGCCGGTGCGTCGTAGGAGGGCGCATAGGCTTCGAAGTCCACCAGCTGGGTGTAGCCCGCCTGCTTGGCATCGCGGACCTGGCTCACCAGTCGGGCCAGGTTGCTGTCGCGGTAGGGCCCGTTGACCAGGTTGCTGGTGAAGTCCGTTTCCTTGAACACGGTGTATACGATTGTTCCCTCGGGGTTGATGAGGAACATGTCGTAGTAGCCGAAGCGTTGAATGATGTTGCGGAAGATCGGGTGGTAGCGGGCGTGAATCTTCGAGTAGAGGCTGCCGTCCGTGGCCTGATTCCATTTCTGTTTCTGGCCGACGGGCTTGGGATTGGCGGCGATGTAGTGATATTGGAGATAGCGGGAGGCCGGCGGCTTGACGAGGTACGAATCCAGAATCGGAATGCCGCTCTGGCCCTTCTGCAGGCGCGGCAGAAAGATGGTGCGGTAGTAGCCGGCCAGCCTGGCTTCCTCCGCTGGTGACAGGGTGCTGGTCTGAAGCTGGTTGTAGGCGCCGTTGAACTCCTGAACGGCGCTGATGACCGAGGGATCCTCGCTGAGGGTCTGGGTGAAGTTGCGGATGGTTGTGAAGTAGGTCTCGATCTGATGGGCCTTCGAGGCCCGCACGCTCGTGAGTTGATGGAAGACCCTGGTGGTGAGATTGTCCTGGCCGCTGCGATACCCCAGCACCGCCGTGACCAGGATCGAGAACCCGCTCACCGCCAGCAGCATCGCGATCAGCTTCGACTTGATGCTCAGGTGCTTCAGCGAGGCCATGGACCGGATCGTTTCGCTGAGGGGGGTACGCCGCGGGGCGCGAAGGAGCCGGGGACGGGCCGAGGTTTCGCCCTGACCGGGCTGGGGTGCGCCGGGGGCCGAACCTACGGGCGGCCGCCCCGGCCTTCTGTATGGACGGCGGCACTTGGTGCCCGCCCGCCCCTGCGCTTCCGCTGCCAGCGCCGCACCGCCACCCCCACCCAGAGGGCCTCGGCCACGGT
>CAYYWK010000545.1:0-2670 GCA_964475345.1 uncultured Desulfobulbus sp. | reverse complement strand
CGCTGTCGCAACGGTCCGATCGAGAGCTTCCGAACGTATTGTCTGTTCGATGGCCAATTTTTCCGCCGCAAAATTGAGCTGATCGCCGACCATTGAAAGATAGTTGAGAAACAGGATGCGGATTATCAGCTTGTCCGAGATGCCGACTCGGGGGTCGTTGAGCAGGGAGAAACAGGCCTCGGCTTCTCTCATGAATGTCTTGCGGCCCTCGGTGTACAGTTCGATGTAGCCGCGGATAAATCGGCAGCGGGCGGCCGATGACGGATGTTGGGCTTCTCCGCGAGGGTTCCCCGGCAAGGTGAGACAGGCTGTCGCCTTTTCCGAACTGCCATTGAAGAGAAAATAGCCGAAGGCAAGGTAGCGGGATGCGAGGCATCGCAAGGAGTATGGCAAGGATGTTTCCTGCCCTCGCCTGAGCAGGCTGTCAAGACGTGGCAAAAGTTCCGCCCCGGCATAATAGTCGCCGGAAACAATGATATGGTAGAACGTGATCATTGCCAGGCAGACACATTCCCCATCCTGTTCTGCAGTGGCATTGAAGAGCTTTCGCGCCGCTTCAAAAAAGGGCAGGGAAGAGCCGAGGAGGTGCTCGGAACGCATCAGTCCAACAAACAAGGACATCCACGGGTATTGCAGGATGGTTGTTTCGGCGATTGATTCGAAGGCGCTCAGGAGATGCATCAGTGAATTCCTGCTGAGAAGATCCATTCCCCATGTAGCCAACAGCCTTTCGACCTCATCGCAGTTGCCGATCTGCAGATGGCAGACGATCGCCTTGTCAATCAGGCCCTGATCGATGTAGAAAGCGGCCTCTCGGTTTCTGAGTGCGGTCACTTCCTCTGGTGGTAGGATGCGTACTACCTGCTGCTGCAGGAATTCCCTGAAGGAATGGTGCAGAAAAAACGTCTGAGAATCTCTCTTTTTATAGGAAACAAAGAGGTTCCGGTATGCCATGTCGTTGAGGATTGCGGCGATATCGCTTCTGCCGGTGATGTCGCTGGCGAGTTGGGCGGGAATTTCCGTCAGCAGGGCAAGCTTGTAGAAGAAGAACTGCAGATCTGCGGGAACATGCACGAGGACCTCGTTTTGGAAGAAGGAAGTCGTCTGATCCCGTCTTGAAAGAGACTCGACTGACGGTCTGGCTGCCGCGTCCATACCGTATTTTTGGCAGGCATCACCGGCAAGGACGACGCCCATTATCCAACCTCCGGTGGCCTGATGGATGGAATCTGCGGTCTGTCGATCGATGTCAAGATTCAGCAACATATTCATGTACTCCGCCACTTCGGTGCGGCTGAAGGCGATGTCGTCGTTTGTCAGGTAACAGACGGCATTGCTGTTGCGAAGAGCCCTGCTCTTGAACTGGAGTGGAAAGCGGCTGATCAGGATAAACCGCAGTCTCGGGGGAGCGGTGTCGAGGAGATGCTCGAGCAGGCTTTTGGCGAGGCCGTTTTCGGCCAGCAAGTGAATGTCATCAAATACAAGATACAGCTTGGTGGGGATTTTTTTGTCAATCTCGCGAAGGAGCATGTTCGCACATCTTTCGATATCGAATGGGCTCAATTTCCCGGCGTTGAGAACTGCTTCAAGTTCGTTTCCGGAAAAGACCGGAAATTTTTCTCTGAGATTGAACAGGAGTGATTTCAGGATGGAAAACGGATCGGTATCTTCAGGACCGATCTGGTACCAGAGATAGTTGAGCTGGTTGTAATCAAGGAATTGCGCAGCAAGGAGCGACTTTCCCTGGCCGGCCTGGCCTTCCAGGACGATCACGCCGGAATCCTTCAGGGCGTGATGCATCCGCGAGGTAAGGATCTCGGTCCGGAGCAGAATCCGGTGACCATAGGTTGCAGGCGGGTAGAACTTGTTCGAAGGAGCGGTCTCGATCGTCGGAGTGGTTCTGGTCATGTGGAGTTGTCCTCCTTTATGAGCTTGTCTGGAGCCAGGGATTGATGCCATAGAAACTGTCGGCATATGCCCCGGATGATATTGCTGTCTTTCGATGTCAGGCGCACCCGGTTGAAAAACTGGCGAATACGGGCGATACGGCTCCCGCGAAAATCGGTCAGCGTTGTGTCAGCCAGCCGGCGGGTATCCTCGCCTTCGCACCAGACTTCGCCTGAGGTCGGAGCGTCGATCAGGCCGATGATATTGCCACTGTCAGATGGGCCCCATACCGCCAGAAATTCGCCGGTTGTCAGTGTCAGCGAGACTTCATCCAGGGCATTGACGGTGGTCTCGCCAAGGGGAAAGTTTCGGCTCACCTGATGTAAGCGTACCAAGTTCACGGCACCTGTTGACATGGCGATACTCTCAATGCAAGCTGATTTCCAGGCGCAGATCATCCTCGCCCAGATCAAATACCGCATCATCCCAATCGGGAGGACCGAACCGGCCCCGGGCATTGCGGGAAAACCCATAGGGCTCGGTCGGCCTGCCAACCAGGTTGGTATCCAACTGACCGTTACCATTGACATCACAAAACGAAGTCACTGCATAGGCGCCGGGTGGTAGCGGCGGTAGAGATACCTCCAGCACATTCCCTTCCGCACGTACTTTTTTCTTGAACACAGCCTCGCCGGAGGGAAAGCTATCGGCGGCGGCGGTGACGGTCAAATAGACCAGTTTGTCGGCCATATCCTTGCCGGTGAAAGCCAGGGTCAAGCGCCC
>CAYYWK010000544.1:0-2672 GCA_964475345.1 uncultured Desulfobulbus sp. | reverse complement strand
GCACACGAGCGAGCAGCATGGCGACGGCCTGGGCGGGCGGGATCTTCATGGCGGCTTCTCCTTGCCGGGATGTGCAGATCCAGGCGGAACGCAGCGGCATTTCAGGCGCCCCCCGGCCTTGCGGACGGGGGGCAGCTGCATGGCAGGTGCAGGGGGCGGATACGTGAACTCCGGCAGTGCGGGGACAGACCGGCGGAGAAATCACGATTACCCCACCGCTGCTTTTCCCTCGCATCAGCTTATCACAGATCAGTCCTGGGTTAAAAGCTTCGGCGCCATTTTTCCTGACAAGCCCGGCAAGAGGGGCCGCCTTTCCCTGCCCATCGTCACTGGTCGATCTTTTTCTTGATATCGATGACCGGCGTGCCGTCGAGGATGTCAAGGCCGATCACCTCGAGCCGGCAGCCGTCGACGGCCAGCACCTGCAGTTCGGATATGGCGATCGGGTTCGGCCGTATCGGGCTGCGGGTGGCGAAAACGCCCTTCAGGCCCCGCGAACGGTCCCCCCGCGGATAGACCTTGAGGGTGTCGCGGGCCGACATGTGCAGCCAGAACAGCACGACTATCGTCTGGCCGGCCACGATGCCGTCGAGCCCCTCACAGTATTCCTCGAAGATTTCAATAATGCCGGTGCGGTCCGATTCTGAGTAATTCTTCGGGGCATCCTCGCGGCTGCGGATGTCGCCGTGCAGGACCCCGATACAGCGCAGTTGCGGTTGTTCCATGGACGTATCTCCTGATCCGGGGGGACAGCGGATGGGACCGCCGTTTGAGCCGGTGCGTGAAAAGAGGACACTGCCCTGCTGGCAATGCCTGAACGTTTGCTTACTGTATCACAGGAAGGCATTGAACAGTAGTCATCCCCGTAAAGAGGGCGGCCTGCCCCCGTCCCGCCGGATCGCCGCCTGGACCTGGCGGCAGCGGCAGTGAATCGGAGACTGCTGAAATTGAAAACATATCCAGTCGAACCATCATTTGGAGGAAAACCATGGACGCCGCAAGCGAGACCTACCGGGACTGGCTGATCACCGTCACCGGCGAGAAGAACATGTGCGCCAGTTTCAGCTTCGCCATCACCGACCCCGGCGGCCGCCGCCAGCAGGTCGCCATGGGCGGCGAGAACGAACAGCGGGCCTTTGAACGGGCCCGGGAAATGATCGACGCCGAGATCGCCCTGGCGCAGGGCGACTGACCCAGGCCGCCCCTTCGACGACGGGACAGGCCGAAACGCGTTCCTTTCGGTTCAGTTTCCGGGACACGCCGTCGCCTGAAGCTTTCCGGAGGTTGGCCCGAGCCCTCCCCGACGCTACCCTCTTTACCCGTCAATGGCGGCAAAGGCCGGCTCCGGCGCATGCTGCCGGCAAATGCCGCTCGTGGTTGCCCCTTGCGCCGCCTCCTGCCGTCCATCGCCTTCTCCCATGGACGGGAGATCCTGAAAACCTGCGTCCCTCAGTCGTGCAGACCCACCTTCCCGGCACGGGCCGCAGCACTTTTTCCGGCCCGCCCTCCCCGCATCTCTGAAAATTTCCCGGCAGCGCCGTTTTTTTTCTTGCGAAAGATCCTCGACCAGGTTATTAGCGATAATTAGTTATCGTTTATCATTAATTAATAACCTTTCAACATGATGAGGTCCTCTATGCACAGCACCGTCAACCAGCAGCGCATCACCCGCCTCAGCCGGCGGCTGGGCCGGCTCCTGCAGTTCTGCATCGTCGTCCTGCCGCTTGTCCCGGTCATCTTCTGGCTCGGTTACAACCACATGCCGCAGGTCATGCACGAAAACGTCTTTCCCGGCTCCTTCCCGGCGATGCTGCCGCTGAACAGCCGCCTGATCGCACTGGCCGGCAGCCTGCCGGCGACCGTCATCCTGGTCTTCGCCATGCTCAATCTCAAGCGGCTGTTCGCCCTCTACGAAGAGGGGATATATTTCCAGGCCGAAAATGTCCGGCTGTTCCGCACGCTGGCCAGGCTGGCCCTGTTCAGCGTGATCGCCGACGTCGTCAACAAAACGGTCGTCGAACTGGCCCGCACCATCAACAATCCGCCCGGCCAGCGGCTGTTGTCGATCAGCCTGTCGAGCGATCATCTCAAGCTGATGATCGTCGCCGCGATCATCATGGTCATCGCCATGGTGATCGACGAGGGTCGCCGGATCAATGACGAAATCGAGCTGACGGTATAGCCATGCCGATCATCATCAACCTCGACGTGATGCTGGCCAGACGCAAGTGGAAATCCAAGCAGCTGGCGGAGGCCATCGGCATCACCGAGCAGAACCTGTCGGTGCTGCGGGCCGGCCGGGCAAAGGCCATCCGCTTTTCGACCCTGGAGGCGATCTGCCGGGCGCTCGACTGCCAGCCCGGCGACATTCTCGAATTTTCCGACAGCGAAGGAGACGTCACCCCATGAAGAACGGCAGATGCCTGACAAAATCACGCAGATGTGGCCTGATAGCACGCAGCAGGCACCAGGTCATCGCCACCGCCCTGGCCCTGGCCCTGGGTGCGATGGCGCCGGTCACAGGCCTGGCCGGCCCTGAACCGCCCGGCGGCGGGATCGCCGGCATCGACTGGCCGACGCTCGAGCGACTGCTGAAAAAGCGACAGTTCAGCTCCCGCGAGGAACTCTTCCAGCTGCTGCATATGCTCTACAACGAAGAACGGCTGACCTCC
>CAYYWK010000543.1:0-2682 GCA_964475345.1 uncultured Desulfobulbus sp. | reverse complement strand
TGCGGCGCTCTATCTGGCCAAGAAGGGCGGACGCAACCAGGTGGTCGTCTACGAGGAAGAGCTGGCGGTTGCGCCGGCGCTGCCGGCGGCGCAGTCAGCAGGCGGGACTGAAGAAAGGGCCGGGGCCGCTCAGCCGACCAGGTAGGTGCCGGTGCCGGCGGCGATCAGCAGGCCCTGGTCGTTGACCAGCTCGGTGCGGACCACCGCCACCTTGTTGCCGCGGCGCAGGATGGAGCCGGAGGCGATGAAGAATTCGCCTTCCCCCTTGCGCAGGTAGTCGACCCGCATGTCGATGGTGCCGACCCGTGAGAAGCGCCTGCCGATCTCCTCCGGCGGCAGGTCTTCCAGGTGCTTGAGCAGTTCGACGAAGGCGATCAGACCGCCGGTCAGGTCGATGACCGAGGAGATGACGCCGCCATGGAGGATCCGGCGGACGAAGTTGCCGATCAGCTCTTCCCGCATGTCGATCCGGACCCGGATGTCGTCGGGCGTCAGGCTGATGATCCGCAGGCCGAGCAGGCGGTGGAAGGGCATCCGGTTCTCGTAGATGTCCGCGAGCAGCTCGAGCATTGCCTTCAGGTCCATTGCGCCTTTCTCCATACTCCGCACTCCTTGCTTCTCACTCTCTCCAGTACGCCTGCGGGCCGCCTCCTGATGGAAGGCGGATATTTGAGGCTCGTCCGCCACCAGTCCGGGACGCACCGGGGCCGCTTCAGCGGATACCCGGGCAGGATCGGCATCGCGGCCAGCCGCTGCGAAATCGCTGCCAGCAGTCGATCACCTTTCGACCTCCCACTATGTCACGGGAGAGTGGGAACTGCAAGCGGACAAACAGGCTACCGGCAGCTTCGACCCTGTATCAGCGCACCACCAGCACTGAACACGGGGCGGTCTGCAGGACGCGCTGGGCGACGCTGCCGACGATCAGGCTGGTCAGGCCGCCGAGGCCGCGGGAGCCGATGACGATCAGGTCACAGCCCTCGATCTCGGCGATGTCGGTGATTCTCTTGGCGGCAGGCTCTTCCATGACCCGCTCCTCGACGCTCAGCCCGGCTTTTGAAAGCTGTTTCAGGAAGGGGGCGATGACGATGCCGCTTTCTTCGAGGATCCTGGCGATTTCCCGGTTGCGGTAGGGTTCGCCAAGCAGCTGCGGGAATTTTTCATGGCAATAGACGAAGACGACAGCGGCGTTCAGCATTCTGGCATATTCGATGGCCGTTTCGAGCACCTTGTGGGAATGCTCGGAACCATCGACGGCAAGCAGGACCTTTTTCATGGCGTTCTCCGTGTTGTGGGTTGCAGGAGGAAATGGCCTCGGTCGTGAATCGCTACATGCTCCATATAAAAGTGTAGCAGATTGCCGGGATGTTCTCAAATCGCCGAAGGCAGGCGGGCAGTTTTGAACAGCACGGAGGAGATATGCGGTGTGGGCAGCCAGAATGCGGCAGGTGGTTACAGGCGAACAGGGCTGGCGAACGGTTCGTGCCTGTTATGCGGACGCCGCATATCGGGAGTATATCCGGGTTATGCGGCAAAGAAGATCCTAACAGATTTTCCCGTTGCCAGAGCATGCTTCCTGGGCTAGTATGTCAGGAATATGTGCAATATCGTGGAATTTGGAGTTTCCTGGCGAACCGGGAACAGTGCGCACCCCCCTTCAAGATGGAGTGCGACTGCCTGGGTAGTTTGAGAGAAATCGCCAGGCTTGCAGCGGTATATCCCCAAAAAAGAAGCAGCCTGATATTAAACGTTGTGTATTGAAAACAAAAAAACATGAAGGAAAAGCCAAATGGAATACGATGAAATAGCAAAGCATTGTGAAGCATTGGGATATAGAGACAAACTTCGTCTTTCGCAACTTCTTATTCAACTGGCAAGAAAAGAAGAAGAAATACAAAATCCACAGACAAGACAAAATCTAAAAGAAAAAGTAACCAAACAAATATCAGACGAACCTACCGCAGACATTAACTCGATTCAATATGTAATTGATCGTTTGGCGAAATTGCGTCCATCGAAAAAGAAATCTCTTCTTAATTCAATTGGGGCAATGTACCAATTTCAAGGAGCCATCTCAGAAGAAGACCAAGAAATGATTGTTGCAAAACTCGAACAAAAGAAATTCTTGAAGGTTGATAGTAATAACCGCGTAATCTATTTATAAAATAATAATTTACACAACAAGTCGTTTCTGCGGAAACCGCAAACGGCGAGGTTTCCGCAGAACTCCACGTTGGACCTAAAGAAAAAAACAATGTATGAACAAGAATGGAGAGATTATAGAAAACGTAGAAAATTCTTCTGGGTCATATTTTTTATATTTCTTCCAGGAGTAGTAGCAATTGGCCTTCCACTTCAACTCGCATTCAAATCAGAACTCCCTGTCTATATTACTGCACTGATATGGATGGCAGCATTTGTAACATCTGGTTGTAGATTGACTTTCTGGCCTTGCCCTCGTTGTAAAAAATGGTATTTCACAAATTGGTTATCTTTCAATCAATTTTCAAATAAATGCTTTCATTGCAAATTAGATAAATGGGAAACAAAAGCATAATTTTGTCCAACCAGACGCTTCACCGGACCCTGCAAACTGCGCAGGTCCAGTGAGCTTACCGTTAGGCAGAAACAGAAATGAAACCAGCGCGCCAACTCATCATTGATAAGATTCGCGCGGCATTT
>CAYYWK010000542.1:0-2689 GCA_964475345.1 uncultured Desulfobulbus sp. | reverse complement strand
TAAAAGAACGGTGGTCAATCTGCCCAATCGGTCGTGGACGCCGCCGAAACGGTCCAGAAGCCTCGTATGGAAACAACAATGGGCACCGACCAGGGTTTCCATTCCCCCGAAAGTCCGAGGATCTGCGCCAAAGTCCAGTCTCCCCAGGCATCCCTGGATATCGATTGTCAGCCATTGTGGTGCGGTCTGTTCCCAGGCAAGGCGAATAGGACCTGTCATCGCTGCAGGAACAGGGTGCACGTTTTCAAAGGAATGCAGCGCCGAAGCCAGCCATCCGGGGTCTGCCATGGCATCGTCGTCGAGAAAGGCTATGTAGTCGGAAGATGCTGCTCGCCAGCCGGTATTTCGTGCGCGGGAAAGACCGACAACAGGCTCAGGGATCGCGGTAAGCGGCAACCGTCCAGAAAATGTATCAAGGATACGGGGTGTTTGATCACTGGAACCATTGTCGACTACCAGAACTTCGAAGGTTTCTGCCGTCAAACTCTGTCCTTCAAGGCTGAGCAGAGATTTTTCCAGCAGCGCTGCACGATTCCTGGTGCAGATGACAACGCTTATTTTTGGTTCCGGGACACGCATCACAAACGCAACGATGACGCCTCAGAAGAGGACCAGTCCATAATATGGCTACCGGCAACATCCGGCCCATTCCAACAGATGCCCATGCTGCAGCATGCACATTCGGGCACGATCGCCCGTGCAGCTGAGGATCTCAGATTTGTCTGGCGCAACGCCTGCCAGAAAGGGTTGTTCCAGATGACTTCTATCGGATCATTCAATATGTTCCCTGTGCGGTATATCTGCCTGTCAACCTTATCCTTGAAGTGGATCTCGCTTGCTGCGCAGGGGAACAGATTGCCGTTGGTATCGATGTACAAGGAACGCCAGGGCTCCAGACAGTCACGCGCAACCGGCTTATGCATGCCGAACGGTTTCGGCGACTCAAAGGAGATCTTCAAGCGAGCCGCTTCCTTTTGAGCTTCGAGCATCATCCTGTTAGCCAGTTTCTGATGATGGAACAGCGAATCCTCTGGTGATATTCGAGCGATGCCTGAACGAAGCCGATACTCAGACGGGTAGACCCGTACATAGAACGCCTTCACCGAGTCTGCCCCAATCCGCGATGCCAAACGCACGAATTCAGGAAGTTCATGGATGTTCTGCCGCATGAGGATTATCGATACCGCCAGATGGATTCCTGAGCCGAGTTTTTTCCGCAGAGCGTCAATGTTTCCAATGGTGCTGCATACCGCATCGAAGACATCGATTCCTGAAACTGTCCTGTAGCTCTCACGGGAGGCTGCATTCAGGGAAACCAGAAAGTTGACATTGCTGCGGATGAGCTTTTCGGCGATTTCGGGCCTCCAGGCAATTCCATTGGTGATCACGGTATGCTGAATTACCGGATTCTGGTAGTGCGTATATTCGGCAATTTCACCCAGTTCATCATTGAGAAATGGTTCTCCTCCGCCGCCATAAATTACATCCACCAGTTCTTTTATATGCAGGTGCCTATAAATTGTCTTCACTTTTGCAAGTGTCAGTATGTCACCAGAACCGCAGTCATGGTAATCGTGGCCGCACATGATGCACTGCGCGTTACACCTGTCGATCATCATCAGGTTCAATGAAGATGGCCAGAAAGGGGCATGCGTTGTTCCATCACGGGCAGCCTTGCCGGCATTGAAAAGCGACCTTTTCAAACGGATAAAGGATAAGACCCGACGAAAGAAATTCGATTTTCTCATGCAACAGCCCTGTTCTTTTTTCTCGACATATGCCAGGTGATACTGGCCAGGAAACGCAGACGATCGGCTAAGGGAATCTTGAATGCAGCCAGCGGAGAATCACGCCATGTGTGCCAAATCCAGGGCCCCAGAGGTCCCGAGTTCGCGCAGACGCGAAACCAAACATCCCCAGCCACTTTACGCAAAGCTAGTTTATCAAAGAAATTTGATGATTGATTGATTGATATTAATTTCATTAACCATCGCTCTGCGTTAATTATCTGATTGTTGTTCGTCATCCTGTATCCTCTTCCAACTCGATGGTGAAAAGTAATCTCTTCTGATGTAGGGTACACCCCAAATTTACGAAGCTGATCTTCGAGAATTTTTTCAGTTTGAAGGGTAACGTCATCCCAATTTGCTCTGGTTGCACTCTTTTGGTTGCGTCGGACCCGAACAAGAACATGTTCAAGGTTGGCAATCGGAAATAATTCTCCGGCGCGAGTCCATAAGTCAAAGTCCTCTGACCGGCTATAATCAGAGTTGTACCGGAGTGAATACTTATCTATAACTTCTCTGCGAAAAAAAACGGTCATATGCCAAAGAGGGTTTTCAAAAAGCATGTACGCGGCAATTTCTTTGCTGTTACCGGGGACACGACATGTATATGGCATCTCGCCGCCTCCGAACATCCTTACCCAACCACCGGAAATGCCAATTTCCGGATGTTCATCCATAAATCGAATCTGTCGTTCAAGCCTGTCTGGAAGGCTGATATCGTCAGCATCCATCCTGGCTATATATCTTCCTCGCGCAACATCTAATCCACGATTCAGTGTGGCAGCTACCCCCACAGTGCGGGGGTTACGCAACAAGACTATCCGTTCATCGCGAATTGTCGCGACAATCTCTGGTCCAGCATCGGTGGAACCATCGTCGATGATAAGAAGTTCAAAATCCTT
>CAYYWK010000541.1:0-2691 GCA_964475345.1 uncultured Desulfobulbus sp. | reverse complement strand
GCCACCAACTTCCTGCACTACGGCCAGGCGATCTTCGAGGGCCTCAAGGCCTACAGGACAGACGGCGGCGGCATCCAGCTGTTCCGCCCCAAGGACAACATCGCCCGCCTCAACCGCTCCGGCCACCGGCTGTGCATGCCGCCCCTCGACGAGGAGTTCGTCCTCAGGGCTCTCACCGACCTGCTGAAGATCGAAAAGGGCTGGGTTCCCGGTGCCCCGGGAACCTCGCTCTACATCCGACCGACGATCATCGCCACCGACCCCTATATCGGCCTGCGCTCGTCCCACACCTACCGTTTCTTCATCATCCTGTCGCCGGTGGGGGCCTATTATCCTGAGGGCTTCAACCCGGTCAAGATCTGGGTCACCTCCCAGTACGTGCGAGCCGTCAAGGGCGGCGTCGGCGAGGCCAAGACCGCCGGCAACTACGCCGCCAGCCTCTATGCTTCGGAGCTTGCCCACAAGGAGGGCTACACCCAGGTAATGTGGCTGGACGGCGTCGAGAAGAAATATGTCGAGGAAGTCGGCTCGATGAACATCTTCTTCGTCATCGGCGACGAACTGGTCACCCCGATGCTGGGCGGCAGCATTCTCGCCGGGGTCACCCGCGACTCGGTGCTGCAGATGGCGAAATCCTGGGGAATGCAGGTCAGCGAGCGGCGCATCGCCATCGACGAGGTCTACGCCGCCCAGGAAAAAGGCGAGCTGAAAGAGGTTTTCGGATCGGGGACGGCGGCGGTCATCTCCCCGGTCGGCCATATCAAGTACGACGGGCGCGAGATCACCATCGGCGACGGCGGCGTCGGCCCAATCTCCGGCCGGCTGTTCAAGGAACTGATGGATATCCAGTACGGCCGCGCCGAGGACCGTTTCGGCTGGACCTGCCCGGTGGCATAGAAACGGCGGGACGGACATATCACCATTCAAGATCAACATAACACAGGTGGAGAAGGTATGAGCTCAGAAAAGATCAGTCAGCGCATCAGGCAGTACATGGACAAACGCGGGGTCGATATCGACAGGCTGGCCGAGGGTACCGGTTTGCAGAAGGATTTCATCACGACCATGCTCAACGAGAATGTCTATCCTCCGCTTGGCCCGCTGATCAAGATCGCCCGCACCTTAGGCGTGCGGCTCGGCACCTTCCTCGACGACCAGGAAACCACCGACCCCTACATCGTCCGCCAGGCCGAGCGGCTATCCAAGTTCAGTGTGCTCGCCGAGAAGAACAAGCCGGCCTCGCTGAACTTCTTCTCGCTGGGGATGGGCAAGACCGACCGCCACATGGAGCCCTTCTTCATCGAGGTGATGCCTGAGTCGGCCAGCCAGAAGACGCTTTCCTCCCATGAAGGCGAAGAATGGATCGCCGTCCTCAAGGGCAGCATCGAAGTCATCTACGGCAAGGAGACCTACGTCCTCGAGGAGGGAGACAGCGTCTACTATAACTCGGTGGTGCCCCACTACGTCAGCGCCCGCGGCGGCGAAAAGGCCCAGATCCACGCCGTGATCTACATTCCGGAATAGGGAGGCGCCATGGAAAAGACACTTCCGCTGCTTGACATCACACTCGGGCAGATGCTCGATCAAACCGTCGCCAGATTCCCCGACAACGACGCCGTCGTCTACGTCGACCGCGATTTCCGACTCTCCTACCGCCAGTTCCAGCAGGCAGTCGACGACCTGGCCAAGGGCCTGATGGCGCTTGGCGTGCAGAAAGGCGAGAAGGTGGCGATCTGGGCCACCAACATCCCCAACTGGGCCATCCTGCAGTTCGCCACCGCCAAGATCGGGGCGATCCTGCTGACCGTCAACATCAACTACAAGCGGGCCGAGATCGAGTACCTGCTGACCCAGTCGGAGACCGAGAACCTCTTCCTGATCGACGGCTACCAGGACACCGACTACGTCAGCACCATCTACGAACTGATCCCCGAGTTGAAGACCATGGAGCGCGGCCGACTCGCCAGCGACCGTTTCCCGCACCTCAGGCGGGTCTGCTTCCTCGGCATGGAGAAGCACCGCGGCATGTACTCGATACCCGAGATCAACGCGCTGTCGGTAATGATCTCCGACGACGACTACCTCGCCCGCCAGGCCACCCTGTCGCCCCATGACGTCGTCAACATGCAGTACACTTCGGGGACCACCGGTTTCCCGAAGGGAGTCATGCTGACCCACCACAACATCGGCAACAACGGCTACTTTGTCACCGAGAACCAGCAGTTCACAGAGAAGGACCGGCTCTGCGTGCCGGTGCCGCTGTTCCACTGCTTCGGCTGCGTGATGGCGGTCCTCGGCTCGGTCAGCCACGGCTCGTGCATGGTGATCCTCGAAGGCTTCGACCCGGTGATGGTGATGACCTCCATCGAGAAGGAGCGCTGCACCGCCCTCTACGGCGTGCCGACGATGTTCATCGCCATTCTCGATCACCCGCTGTTTTCGAAGTTCGACTTCTCGTCGCTGCGCACCGGGATCATGGCCGGCTCGAACTGCCCGATCAAGGTCATGGAGCAGGTCATCGAGAAGATGAACATGACCGACATCACCATCTGCTATGGCCTCACCGAGGCCTCGCCGGTGATGACCTACACCCGTATCGGCGACGACATCCGCCTGCGGGTCGAGACGGTCGGCCGGGCCAGGAGCTGGTGATCCTCGAATCGATGAAGATGGAAAGCGCCGTGGCCGCTC
>CAYYWK010000540.1:0-2693 GCA_964475345.1 uncultured Desulfobulbus sp. | reverse complement strand
ATGACAACAAAAAATGCAAGTCGAAAAAACTCAACAAGCGACACCATTGGGTTTAAGACGTAATAACTTCGCAACCATTCCGGTATCTGACTCAGTGGGTAAACTACTGGGGTAGCATACATCCACAACTGCACTACAAACGACATAGCAAAGCGAAGATCTTTGTATTTCGTAGTCAAAGACGAAACGATAATACCACAACCTATGCTGAGAAGCGCCATCTGCAATAACAACAACGGGAGTACAAAAAGCCACAATGTTGGAGATATTGGAGCACCTCTCAACATGAAGTAACTGTAAAATCCTATAAAAAAGATTAACTGAATACCAAACTGTAAAAAATTCACGATGCTCGCAGCAATAGGAACCGTAAGCCTTGGAAAATATACTTTACCAAACATCCCTGCATTGGCATTAAATGTGTTTGATGTAGCTGTGATTGTTGACGAAAAATATCCCCACATCACATTTCCAGCCATGTAAAATAAAAAGGGAGGCAATGAATCTGTCGGAATTCTGGCGACTTTACCAAAAATCACCGTAAAAATGATGGTGGTGGCTAAAGGCTGAATGATATACCAAAGTGGACCAAGTATGGTTTGTTTATACTGGGCGACAAAATCACGCTTAACGAACATGGAGATGAGATCCCGATAGTCCCAAAGCTCACTGATATGAATATCAAACCATCCTGTTTTGGGTTTGATTATAAGATCCCACTGCTTTTCCTGCATAACAACACCATTACTCCGAATCATTCATCAATTGAATTAACTTTGAAGCCATATATTCCTCACACCGGCTCATGACACCGGTGACTGCACCGCCGATGTGCGGCGTTATGAGCAGATTGTCATGCGTTCGCGCATATCTGACCAGCGGACTGTCTGCATCGATCCCTGGCTCTCCGCACAGGACATCCACAGCAGCGCCGCCCAAATGACCCGATTGAAGAGCTTCAAGCAGGGCCATCTCATCAACCAAGGCCCCTCGAGAGGTGTTGATGAAAAAGCTCCCTTTCAGCATCGCAGAAAAGCAATCGGTGGTGAACATCCCGTGGGTCTCTTCATTCAGGGGGACATGTACCGTGACAACATCCGACTCCTGCAAAAGCGCATTCAGCGATGCAGCAGGAATCACGCCTGGGACTGGTTGCGTATAGGGATCCCAACCGACAATCTTCATACCCAATGCCTTGAGAAATTGGGACATTTTTTTTCCCAGCCTGCCCAGGCCAATGATGCCTGCGGTTTTCCCGTAAAGTTCCACACCTTTGAAGGCATCGCGATCCCATCTCCCCTGCTGGGCAACCGAGTTGACTGCTGCAGGCAATCGCCTGACCACGGCGAGAATGAGACCGAGGGTCAGCTCGGCGGTGACACCAATGGTTTCAAGAAAATCTCTTTCCTCCCGAAGACAAAGGACATTGACACCACCCTCCTGAAGCGCATCAAGATCGAGATGATCCGTGCCGGTTGTTGCGCTCACTACGTATGTGCAGCGAAGTCTCTTGGGTAAATCTTCACGCCGTATATTCAGGCGGAGGCGAACCCATATCACATCATATTCCTCGAGAGCACTCTTGATTTCCCGCTGTTCGATATCACGGCAATCGACCGTGGCATGATCCTGCAATAACGAGAGCGCTTTTTGGGAAAAATCCTCAGGCTCAGCTATCAAAATACGGTAGTGTTTCACTGAAGATCCTCGAGTTGAACAAAATGATCTGCCGGCAGATCCCCCACGACAACCCGGCCAAGTAGTTCCGGCAGGGCCGACGGTGGCAATCCCTTCGCCGGTTTCTTGGTGGTCAGCATATCCGCGGAGAGTCTCGTCCCTTTCTTTATAGGCATCCTGGTAACGATTCCACGGCCAAAGACCGCGCGGAGTTCGGCATGTTCATCAGCAAAAGCATCCTTGTCGACAGGTGCCCTCAGAGAACGTTCTACCTCCCGAATGCCTCTCACCATCAGAGCAAGTTCATCCGGTGTCAGCGAGGCCACCACATCAGGCCCGAAGCTTTCGCGGCTCATCGCAACATGCACCTCCACCGAAGCAGCGCCGAGCGCGGTTGCGGCGACGCCGAACCACGGACTGCCGGAGTGGTCCGAAAGACCGACAGGGATACCATATCGGTTCCGAAACTCCTGGAGCAAGTGCAGCCCGACCTTCTCTGGTGGGCAAGGATACAGTGATGTGCATTGATACAACAGACATGGCGTTGATGTGCCGCTGATCCGGAGCATACAGGCATCGATTTCCGCAACGGAACTCATGCCGGTTGAAACAAGCATCGGCTTGCCGCTATGCAGCAAACGGTCAAGCAGATGATTATTGGCAATCTCACCAGAACCTATTTTCCATGCCGGCACACCTATTTCTTCCAACATATCAGCTGCTTCTATAGAAAAAGGGGAACTGAGGAATTCTAATCCCCGTTCACAGGCATGCTCGGCAAGCCCTTGCCATTGTTCGCGAGTGAATTCCATCCTTTTCCAATAATCATATCGAGTTGCATCTTGCCTGCTAAATTTGACTCGAAAAGGTTCGAATGGTGTGGATTCGGCCGAAGCAATGTGTGTCTGAAATTTGACCGCATCTGCCCCAGCTTTGGCGATACTGTCGATGAAGGCATGTGCCGTACCAAGGCTGCCGTCGTGGGCCTGGGCCACATCGACAACAATGAACGCAGG
>CAYYWK010000539.1:0-2697 GCA_964475345.1 uncultured Desulfobulbus sp. | reverse complement strand
ATAAGAGCTCCGCGACTTAGATCGTTTACAGGCTTGTTGAGACCCTGGAGGACCGGCCCTATGGCAATCGCATCGGCAGCTCGCTGCACTGCTTTGTAGGCATTATTACCCGAGTTGAGATCAGGAAAAATAAAGACGGTTGCTCGGCCGGCAAGTTTGCTTTCCGGAAGTTTCACTCTTGCAACTTCGGGATCGACGGCGGCATCGTACTGAATGGGGCCATCTAGCTTGAGATCAGGGCAGAGTTGCTTCGCGATTTTACTGGCGGCCATTACTTTATCAACATCCGCTCCCTTTCCGGATTCTCCGGTGGAATACGACAGCATTGCAACCCTAGGCTCAATCCCAAAACTTTCTGCGGTTCCGGCTGAACTGACAGCGATTTGTGCAAGTTGCTCGGCATTGGGATCAGGATTTATTGCACAATCGCCATAAACTAAAACACGGTCAGGAAGGCACATGAAGAACACGCTAGATACAATGGAGCAACCCGGCTTCGTCCTTATGATCTCCAGAGCGGGGCGAATCGTGTGTTGAGTCGTGTGAACCGCACCTGATACCATGCCGTCGGCAATTCCACAGTAGACCATCATGGTCCCGAAGTAGCTCACGTCGGCCATGGCGTCGAGAGCCATTTGAAGAGAGATGCCTTTGTGTTTCCGAAGCTCAAAGTAAATCCGTCCGAAATCCTTCCTGAGCTCCGAGGAGGTTGGGTCTATTATTACGGAGTTACCTAAGTCCAACCCCAGGGCGCTGATCTTTTCTTTGACTTCGCTGATATTTCCGAGCAGCGTGATATCCACTACATCACGCAGTCGCATCATTTCCGCCGCCCTGAGGATTCTTTCTTCAGTGCCTTCGGGTAGAACAATGTGCCGACGTTTAAGCCGGGCTCTGCTCAGGAGATCGTATTGGAACATGAGAGGTGTCACCTGGGATGATCGCATGATGGAGATACGCTTCTGAAGTCTGGTCATGTCAATATTGGACTCGAAGAGTCCTAGAGCTCCGATAATTTTCCTGTGATTGTCCGGGGTGATAACGGCTGGGAGGGAATTCACCTTTGTCGCCGTAGCAAAGGTGTCGGCCTTCACACAAAGGATGGGGACAGGGGAACGTTTCAGGCCTTCCAAGAGACGCAGGATCTGAGGTTCGGGCACGAAACCTCCGGTGAGAATGATGCCGGCCACCCCTGGATAGGACGTGGCGGTATCAGCAACGAGTGTCCCGATCAAGATATCGGAGCGGTCACCGGGGGTTATGACCAAGCTGCCTTCTTCCAAGTGGTCCAGAAAGTGGGGCAGTTCCATAGCGGCCACTTTGTAATGATCCACCTCTCGGTCGAGGCACTGAACATCGCCATGCAGCATCTCGGCCCCGAGAGCTCTCTTTATTTCGGCAGCAGTGGGCTTGTCGAGGAGGGGGTGAACCGGCAAAACGAATACGGGAATCCCCTCCGGCGCATCTCCCTGAAATTGAGTCCCAGCTTCCTTCAAATCCTCCGATGCGACCCTATTGACGATCACGGAGAGGATGTCACATTTCTTTGCTTCTAATGATTCCGCCAGCTCTCGCACGGCATTCACGATTTCCTCGACTTGCCTTCCTTGTCCCGCGACAACAGGCATGAGCGGCGTACCGAGATTGCGTGCAACTTGAACATTAAACTCGAACTCCAATGCGGTGTGCATGGCTTTGTAATCGGTGCCCGCGCACACGACAAAGTCACATTCCCGCTGCAATGTCCGATACTTTTCCAGGATCCGTCTGTGGAGTTCGTCCTCCCCGTCCTCGGAAATTAAGTCCCGCGCGGAGGTGTCGGTGATACCAAACATACTCTCCAGGGATACCGCGATGTCGTACCGGCTCATAACGAGAGCCGCCAAATCATCGGAAGCGGCCTCTCTTTCAACAACGGGGCGGAAAAACCCGATTTTGCGACCATGCTGTGTCAGGTGTTCCATTACTCCGAGGACGATCACGGATTTCCCGCTCCGCGGCCCCGTACCTGTAATGTAAAGGCCTTTCGACATTATTTTGCCTCCGCTCCATCGACTTGTTTCCATCCATCAACAGATGGTTGGAATCACATTGTTTACTCTCGAGTGAAAATGTCCTTTATCTTTGCTCAGAATCAGGCTCCTCCAGAGTGACGGGTACGGGGCTCACGTTCCAGATTTCATCGCAATACTGTCTGATTGTACGATCAGATGAGAATTTTCCCATTCGAGCTGCATTCAGGATCGACATTCTTGTCCATGCATCTTGATCTCGGTAAATTTGACTGACATGATCCCGGCATTCTAAGTATGATTGATAATCCGCAAACAACAGGTATTCGTCATGATGGACGAGAGTGTCAACAAGAGGTTTGAAGGGCTCTTTATCCCCTGCCGAAAAATGTCCGGACGCGATCAGGTCGATTACTGCTTTCAATTGACTATTGTGTTCATAGAGATCACGTGCCCGATAACCTTTGGATTTGAGATCGTATACCTTCTGCGGTAGTCCGAATAGGAAAAACTTTTCAGGGCCAACTTCTTCCCTAATTCCACATTGACCACGTCCAAAGTGCCGATGGTGAGCGCTCCATTCATGGAAAATTTCATGTTCCCGTTTCCTGGAGCTTCTTTGCCTGCCGTCGAGATCTGTTCGGAAAGATCGGCGGCAGGATAGTGGAATTCTTTACGTTAAAGT
>CAYYWK010000538.1:0-2698 GCA_964475345.1 uncultured Desulfobulbus sp. | reverse complement strand
CAGCGACACGCCATCGACCGCATGCACGGCATGGCCGTCCATCGCCTCTACGTTATGGAGCCGGAGTCGGGCCGGGTGCTCGGTTTGGTGGCCTATCCGGATATCGTCGGCACCTTGTACCGGTACTGCCGGGCATGCCCCAACAGCCGGGCGAAGGGAGATGCTTCCGCTGGCGAGGATGGCTCGACGCCGCAATTGCTGGTGAGCGATGTCATGACCGCAGGGTATCAGCACTGCCCGCTTTCGGCCAGTCTGGCCGAGGTGGTCGAACAGCTGGCG
This sequence comes from uncultured Desulfobulbus sp., assembly GCA_964475345.1. Taxonomy (GTDB): domain Bacteria; phylum Desulfobacterota; class Desulfobulbia; order Desulfobulbales; family Desulfocapsaceae; genus Desulfoprunum. Next base: position 2,419 of record CAYYWK010000538.1, on the reverse strand, counting down.
ACCCATCGCTGCGGGGCGGTGCTGGTTGCCGATGGTTCCGGCTGCCCGCAGGGCGTAGTCTCGAAGACCGACCTGGTGCTTGCCTACAACCACGGTCTCAGTATCGACCAGCCGGCGGAGCTGATCATGCGCAGCCCCGTCGTCAGCTGCGGGGACGACGAACTGCTGACGTCGGCTCTCAAGAAAATGCTGCTGAAAGATGTGCAGCGGCTGTTCGTTCACCGCCAGCGAGCCGACCAGATGGTCGGCGTCCTGTCCCTCTCCGATTCCGCCCGCTTCCGTTCCGGATCCTGCCGGGCCTGCATCTCTGGCCGCCTGATCGTCGGCGCCTGATCCGGCTTCGCCAGTCGGCCTGCCGTTACCGCTTGATGGCCATGCAGCCGGGGTGCCGGCTGGTGCGGCCCTGGCATTGGGCTTGACGTATATGTACCTGTTAAGTATATATATCTATACGTTGAGCAGGTTTTCCGGCGCTGCTGGTGATCGTGTCAGCGGTGTGACTGGGAATGGTGGAAAATAGTGCTGCAGGACGAGTCCATGAGTTCAGATTGGGCCTGATCAGATGGAATGCATCCATTCTTCCAGGTCCCTGAACCTCCGCTTCGAAGAGTGCTGGTATCGCAGAGCCTGCTATTTTTTTGTCGCGTCGGGCTGGAAAAGGGGGCCTTTGCCCCTGTTCGGGAAAGGTGGGCCCTGTAATTCAATTGTCTATTGGAGGTTGATGTGAATACGTACTACTTGTTCAAGATCGTTCATCTCACAGGGATTTTTTTGCTGTTCAGCGCCCTTGGTGGCCACATGTTCAGGGCGGCGATCGGCGGCAAGGAAGACAATTCGCTGCCGAAGTTTCTCGGCATGTTCCACAAGGTGGGGCTTGTGCTGGTGTTGCTCGCCGGCATCGGTTTGTTGACGCACTTCGGTGAAATCGCTGCGTTCGGCTGGATCATCGGCAAGTTTTTCATCCTCATGCTGCTGGCAATATGGCCGATGTATCTGTATGGCGCAAAGGAGAGGCTGCCGTGGCTGGCAGGTGCCGCCGTCATGCTTGGTCTGTTGGCTGCATTTTTCGCACTGTATAAGCCTTTTTAGAACACGCCTGACGAACTGCCTCACGAGCAATTCGGGCGCCTGTATGGCCCGTCCGCCACTCGCGGATTCGGTGTGCAGAAGGGCGCAGATGTCCGGTTTGAAGATCTCCAGACTTTGAAAACCTTTCGCCCGTTTGGCAATGTCGTGAACGTGCCGATGCCCCCTTCCCGAGGACCTGCAGCAATCGGAACATCGTCCTGGAGGTCAGCGCCGATCTCCATGACCCCCATCCGACCGGGATGCAATTTTCAGAGATTTTTGCGTTCAAACCAGACAAAGACCAAGAGGATGGTCGCTGAGAGTATGGGCAGTATGAACCAGGGGGAGATGTTCCATATTTCGGCCAGCCCGATTTTTCCGAAGTCTTTCCAGGCAAGAACCGTTGACCTGAAAAAAGGGTACAACTCAGCATAGAGAGCAGCTCCAACCACCATTCCGGCAACAGCGAAGACCGCGTGCCAGCGTCCCTCGCCAAGAGCACCAATGGAAGTTCCCGGGCAGTACCCCATCACTGCCCAGCCGCAGCCGAAAAGAGCGCCCCCGACCAGGACGGCGCCCACGTTCATGGATTTATGATTCAAGGTTATGACCTCGGCTCCGGCGAGAAGCTGAATCCCGAACATGCCAACCAGTATGGCTGACAGCATGAACTTGAAGATGGTCATGTCCTGCAGGAGCATGGCACTGACCTGTTTTTCAAAACGCAGAACGCGGCCCTTCTGCAGGAGGAACCCGAACACTATGCCTGTAAAGAGACCAAGAACCTGGTCGCTGCCCATGATTATCTCCTCCTGTACAAGAGCCCGGCAACGAGCGCCCCGGTGCCGAAGAACAACGCCAGCGCAATGAAGGCGCTGACAGACAGCTGCATCATGCCGCTGAGGCCGTGACCACTTGGACAGCCATCTGCCATGCGGGCACCCATCATAGCCACAATCCCCCCCAGAAAAGCCCCTGCGGCTCGTTTCCCAACAGACGGGCCGAATCTTTCCCGCCAGATCGGTGGGACGCTTTCGAACTTGAAGCTCCTGTCGGTTGCAGAGGAGATAAAGGCCCCGAAGAATATCCCGATGACGAGCATGAACTGCCAATCCACGCGCACTTTTTCCTTGGTGAAGTATTCGTTGGCCGCGATTCGTTCCGGAAACACGGTCCGCTCAAGCAACCCGGCGGCACGGACAAAGGTGGTTGATGCACCGAGATAATTCGTCTTTCCCATCCATTGGGTGGTGGCATACACTGATACGATAGCCAGCACTCCTAACAAAGCCCCGGCCAGATACGGGCTCCAACCACCATCTTCTGTCATCAGCTGCATCGGTTGTTCTCC
>CAYYWK010000537.1:0-2707 GCA_964475345.1 uncultured Desulfobulbus sp. | reverse complement strand
GTTTTTTTAACGGCACAAAAAGACGCAGTGATTGATGAACCTGAAGAAAAAGATACTGGTCGGCTATGGCGTCACTTTTTCCCTGATGGGATTGGTGGTGGCCTGGGCGATCTTCCATCTCTGGTCGCTGGCGACAACGACTGATCAGATACTGCGCGACTATTACCGCAGCATCATGGCCGTGGAGAATATGGTGGATGCCCTCGCCCGGCAGGACAGCGGCATCCTGCTGGTGCTGATGGGGGATATCGACAAGGGCATTTCCCAGTACCGGGAGAATGAGGCGACTTTCCTTGAATGGCTTGGCCGCTCGAAGGACAGCATCGCCGCTGAGGGTGAGTCGGCCGTCATCAAGGATATAGAGACCAGGTACGGCGAGTTCCGCAAGCAGGTGCAGCAGCTGTCGCCCAGGGGCAAGGGCGATGCGGCCGTTTCCCGGCTAACCCTTGACAGCTATAAGGAAAGCATCCTGCCGGCCTACACCGCGGTCAAGGCATCCTGCATCGAGCTGCGGACGATCAACGAGGAAACGATGTACGCGGTCAGCGAGCAGGAGCGCAAGATCGCCAGGTGGGCGATCTGGTCCACGGTTCTCGTCGCCTCGATCGGGACCTTTTTCGCTTTCATTTTCAGTCTGCTCTTTGCCGAGAAACTGGTGCGGCCGCTGCGGCGCTTCGTCGAGGCGGCGAAAAAGATCTCCGCCGGCGAGTTCGCGGTGCAGGTGACCGCCGAAACCGATGACGAACTGGGTGAGCTGGCCGGTGAGTTCAACCGGATGACGAGAGAGCTGCGGCGCTACCACCTGATGAATGTCGACCGGATCGTTGCCGAGAAGAACAGGGCCGACGCCATCCTCTCCAGCATCGAGGACGGCCTGGTGGTTTTTGATGCGGATCGCAGGGTGACCGCTATCAACCCAGCCGGCTGCCGCATCCTCGAAATGGAGCCGCAGGTCGTGAAAAGCCTGCCTTGTGAACAGATCCTTCCGGTCCGCAACCTCTGCGAGGTGGTCGCGGAGACGATCAACTCCGGCAGTCAGCCGGAGCTTCCCGATGACCGGCGGATCATCGTGCTGACGTGCGGCGCCGAGACCCGCCATTTCCTGTTCTCGGCGACGGCGATCGGCCAGAAGGACCAGAAACTGACCGGCGTGGTCCTGCTGCTCAAGGACATCACCCAGCTCCGCGAGCTTGAGCGGCTGAAGAGCGAATTTGTGATGGCCGCCTCCCATGAGCTGCGCACCCCGCTGACCAGCCTGGGAATGAGCATCGATCTGCTGATCGAGCATGCCTCCCAGTACCTGCCGGAGCGTGAGAATGAACTGCTCCGCGCCGCCCACGACGAGGTCCACCGGATGAAGGTAATGGTTCACGACCTGCTCGACCTCTCGAAGATCGAGGCGGGGAGGATTGAACTGGAGTTCGAGAAGATCGCGGTGGCCACCCTCTTCGAGCATGTCCAGGATATCTTCAAGGGGCAGGTGGCGATGAAGCGGATCGAACTGGCGGCCGACAACGTCGAGCAGCTGCCGCCGGTGCTGGCCGACACCAACAAGATCGTCTGGGTCCTCTCCAATCTCGTCTCCAACGCCCTGCGGTATGTGGAGGAGGGGGGGCACATCCGCCTGTCGGCCGAGAGGACCGGCGAACTGATTCAGATCTCGGTCGCGGACGACGGCATCGGTATTCCGGAGGAGTACCAGACCCGCATTTTTCAGAAATTCGTGCGGGTCAACAAGCAGGAAAGCGGTCGGACAGGCCTCGGCCTGGCGATCTGCAGGGAGATCGTCCGCGCCCATGGCGGGACGATCCGGGTTCAGTCCGACCAGGGTACAGGCAGCACATTCATATTCACGGTTCCGGTCGCGGCATAGGCGGCCGCTGACGCCTCGGCAGATCCCGGAGACCCGTGAATCAGAGAAATATGCAGTAGTTGAGCAACACGGTTTACTGGTTTTCAGGAGAAGTTGCCCGGGTAGAAAGCTCCCCGGGCGAAGAGAGAATCGTCAGAAGAACGAAAAGGAGGAATATGAAAAACGTACTTGGTCTTTCAACACGCAGCCTGACCCTGGGACTGTCGGCCCTGCTGCTGGTCTTCGTGCCGGCCCTGGCATTTGCCTCGGGAGTTCATGGCGGGGTCGTCGACCCCAACGTCCCGACCCTGCTCGGCATCCGGGTGGAGTTCATTCTCTTTGCCCTGGTCCTGCTCGGGGTGGCCCTGTTCCACAACCAGACCTTCTATGTGGCGATCACCGGGCTCGCAGTGATCACCCTGTTCAAGCTGTTCTTCGACGACGGTTTCAACCTCGTCGAGCACCTCATCGGTCAGGCGCCGATGAGCGAACAGTTGATGGACAAGCATATGCGCCAGGGCGAGTGGCCAGTCATCCTTAATCTGCTCGGTCTGCTGCTCGGCTTCGGCATCCTCGCCAAGATCTTCGAGGAATGCGGGTTCCCCGAAGTCCTGCCGAAATATCTGCCCTCCGGTTGGATGGGCCCGGCAGTGCTACTGGTCTTCGTTGCCATCCTGTCCTCCTACCTCGACAACATCGCCGCCGCGCTGATCGGCGGCACCATCGCCCTGGTGGTCTTCAAGGGAAAGGTCCATATCGGCTATATCGCCGGCATCGTCGCCGCCTCCAACGCCGGCGGCGCCGGCAGCGTGGTCGGCGACACCACCACGACGATGATGTGGATCGGCGGCGTCA
>CAYYWK010000536.1:0-2710 GCA_964475345.1 uncultured Desulfobulbus sp. | reverse complement strand
TGCTGGGAATATCCGGTTATATCAGATAACCCAAGATTGCAGGCCAATATCAAGCCCTGATCATGAATGGCAATGCCGCCAAAACTTGCATTATGCAGTGCCTTGAATCGCTCCTCGCTCTCTTTTAGCTCTTCCAGGGTCTGCATGCGTTCCGTGATATCGCGTACCAGCACGATGAACTGCCTGTCTTGCTCTCCCGGGTCATGCATCGCCGCGATGGACAGTTCAAACCACATTCGGCCATGATGCATATCAAGAACGTACACCACACCCTGGACTCTCCCCTTCTTGTCGGCCTCATCCAAGGCCGATCTGACGATATCAGCCGCTTCTTTCGGGAGAACCTCGCTGGTGGTTTTGCCGATGAAATCCTTCCGGTCAACAAAGAGAAGGTGGGGAGACGACGTCCAGCAATCGAGATACCTGCCATTGCGATCGACCCTGAACAGCAGATCGGGAACGGCATGAATCATAGCCTCAAGTTCGAGGGTCTTCCTTCTTACGGCTATGCGCAACAGGCGAACCCATGCCGACAGGATAACACCTCCGACAAGAAGGATCGTAAGAATGGAAAAGATGATCCGTGCATAAGGAAGGGTGTAGCCATTCTTTTTCAACCACTTCTTTTCAATTTTCCTCATTTCCTCTGGACTGATCAACGCCATTCCCTCTTCCACCATCACAAGGGTAGCAAGCTGACCTTTGCGTACAGCCCGATGCACCTGGCCTTGATACAGCTCAAAGGCCTTGAAAAAGTTCTGGTCGGCCTTCATGCGGAGCAGATAATAGTTGGCAGGATATTCATCCATGCAGAAGATCTTTATCTTCCCTGCTGTCGCCGCTTCAATCATCTCGGAGTAATTTCTGTAAGTGACCAGAGAGGATATTCCACCTTGCTGCAAGCGATCAATACAGGCATCTCCTTCCTGCACGGCAACCTGGAAACCTCGCAGGGATGCGACTTCGTGGATGCCGCTGATGGATTTATGGATGAAAATTCCTACAGGCAAAAGGGTGTAGGGCGACGAAAAATCGTAGAGAGGTTCACGGCCAGGCGTGCGATAGATGGCATCAATGACATCTGCTTCGCCGTTCTGGATACGCTTTTGGGCCTCGGCCCAGTTCATGGCCTTCAGATCAACCTTGACACCTGTCTTCAACTCCCAAAGCCTCCAGAGATCAACCAGATAGCCTTCGATTTCCCCGGAAGGATTCCGGTATATGTATGGAGGGAAGTTGTCGTCACTGACGACAGTAAGTGTTTTAACCGGAGGCGTTGCGAAAACTGGCTGGAGGGTGCAGATCGAGAGTCCAACGCCCAGGCATACAGCCAAGAAGCACTGGCGTTGCAGAATCATCACTACCGACTGAGATACCAATTCACGCATGAATGCTCCGCTGGGGTATCGTTCAACAAATGGACTCCACCATGTGAGCAGTCTAATCGAGCCCTTAGGAAATGTTAAGATGTTATCCCCGTGGATCGCTGTATTGGAGACGTGCTCAGTAAAAAGTTGCGGTGAATCAGCAACTGTACCAACAGGATCGCCAACTGGCCACGGTATCACCCCGATTTTCTCTGTCGCACATGCCGGTTTCCACCGCCAGCTGGCAAGGCGTTTCTGCTCGTTTTTCCCGTGAAAAGTACCTGTTCGCGTCCCTGACTGCTTCGGCAAGCTCTGCAATCGCGGCATCCATGGCAAGGCCCGCCTTGCTCCCAAGCAGTATCTGATTGCCCCCTGCCGCCTCACCCATTCCGCGGGGTGGATATCTTCCTTCAGGGCATTGATATCGTTGGCCAGAACACCTACCTTTAAATATGATCCCGATTGGTTGAAAGTGCTGGAGAGGCGCCTCCGCCCGTTGGCCTTATGGGCTGTCAGGCTGTCAGGCTGTCGAATGAATCCCTGAGAATCCATGGAGGTAACGACATGGCTGAGAACAATCAACAAATGTCCGATCCGTATTGGAAGTGCAAGAACTGCGGCAACACGATTCAGATCGCCCTGCCGCCGGAAGAATGCCCTGCCTGCCATGAGAAGTGCGAATTCCTGAATGTTACCTGCTATACCCCGGAATGTGGGTTCACCGGGATTGACCCGCGGCTGAAATAGCCGTCTGCATCCCGGCTGCCTGGGCTCCCTTCCGTCAGAAATTTGCAGGCCCGATATTTACAGGATTTCTCGGGAAAGCAGCGCTTCGATCCTGTCGATGGTCAGCGGCGCTGAGCCTTCGTAGTGGTTGTTGACGTTGATGAAGATGTCGTGATGGCGCCGGCGCAGGTCGCGGATCATTCCGGCCAGCTCGGCCAGCTCGCCGTCCCTCGGCTCGACGATGCGATCCCAACGGTTGCCGGTGCGTTCCTCGATATCCCTGCGGTCGCCGCCATGCATCCTGATCACCACCGGGTTGGCCAGCCTCTCCCTGTATTGCCGGTACACACTGAAGATCGGCGGCATGTAATACCCCTGCAGGAAGACATGACCCAGTTCCTGTTTGGCGAGATAGTCGAAATACTCGCCGCGCAGCCAGTTGGGGTTCCTTGTCTCGATACAGTAGCGGAAGCCCCCCGGCAGTCCCTGGCGGAACACGTCAAACATTTCCAGAAAACGGTGCAGGCTGCCCATCTTCTGCTTGTTGAGATATTCGAACTGGAACATCAGCGGGCCGATGTGGTCGCCCAGCGGTTCGATAGCCTTCAAGAAACGCG
>CAYYWK010000535.1:0-2720 GCA_964475345.1 uncultured Desulfobulbus sp. | reverse complement strand
GGCAGTCATGGTCTCATCCCTCGAATGGCGGATGGAAGAAGAGAACCGGCGGATACGGCGCAACCGCGCCGGATCAGGCGTTCCCTATCGGAAAGAAATGGACGACGCCGTCAATGGCCGAGGTGTCGCAGACATGACCTACCTCGAGCCTGAGGTCGATATAGTCTTCGAGTCCTTCGATCTTCAGCGACAGGACCGGGCCATCCGGCAGATGGTAATACAGGGTGTTGACTGCAGAAAGATCAATGGGTGGAACGAACAGCTTCATTCAGGATATCCTTTGCAACGACAGTGCAGGGCGTGAGGCGTGGACAGCTGGAGACAGCATGGAACACGTCATATACGGTGTTTTCCCGAAAACTGCAAGGATTAACACCGGCCCCGAAAAGCGGCAGGAACCAGTCCTGCCTGTGGGCGGGTTGTTGTCCGCGAATGCGTTTGACACACCAGCAGAGCATGTTTATTATACAAGGTTTGCAATGTACCACAGATATCCGCTCAGGCGGCCGGCAACCATATTCGACAAGGTGAAGTAATGAGTCAAGACGAGTTGAATGTCAAAGGCAAACCGCTCTTTGGCAAGGACACTAATCCCTCCAATATCCTGCCCCAGAAGCTGACCCTCAGGAGCAGGATCAAATTTCGCTGCCATCCCGGCGTGAGGTGTTTTACCGCCTGCTGCGGCGGGATAAAGATCATCCTGACCCCCTACGACATCCTGCAGCTGACCAGGCGTCTGAATATCCCGGCCCATGAATTCCTGCAGCAATACACCCTGCCGACCTATCTCGAGAAGACAGATATGCCGGGGGTGATGATCAAACTGCGCGAGGCGGACAACAAGTGTCCGTTCGTCACCCCGGAAGGCTGCACCGTCTATACCGATCGGCCGACGGCCTGCCGCTATTATCCGGTGGGGATGGCCGATTTCCACGAGGGTGGGACCAGGGACGAACAGGGCAACGAGCTGCCGAGCGGCGAAGAGAAGTTTTTCTTTGTCGTCAAGGAAGACCACTGCAAGGGTTTTGAAGAGGACAAGGAGTGGACCATCGAGGAATGGCGGGCAGACCAGGGCGTCGATGTCCGTGACGAGATGAACAAGGAGTGGCTGCGCCTGGTGATGCGACGCAAATCCTTCGGCATTCAGGCCACCCTGTCGGAGCAGGCCAAGCGGATGTTCTTTATGGCTTCCACCGACCTCGCCCATTTCCGCCGCTTCATCTTCGAGAGCTCGTTCCTCGACACCTACGAGATCGACGAGGAGACCATCGAAAAGATCCGAAACGACGATGTCGAACTGATGCTGTTCTCCTTCAAGTATCTGGCCTCAACCCTCTTTGGCGTGCAGAACATGAAGATCAGGGAAGAAAAGATCCGCGAGAAGGTCAAGGAGATCAAGCAGCGCCAGGACGAGGCGGTGATGGAGTCGATCAGAGAGTACGAGCAGATCAAGGCCCAGAGAGAAGGGAAGACGACTGCCGGCTCGGACAACGAGTAGCGCTGAGCATGGCGACCCGCCCGGACCTGCGGTGAAGTCTGGCAACGAAAAGGGGTTGCGGTCGGATGACCGCAACCCCTTTTCGTATTGCCGACAGTGAAGATTAGCAGCCGCTGGCTATTTGGCGGTTTCCGGCTCCATCGCCTGGGCGCGGCCCTTCAGGAAGCGCCAGCTCCTCTCCACATCTTTCTGCGACTGGGCCATCAGGCCGTCTGCCTCGGTCGGGTTGAGCATCTTCAAGGCCCGGTAACGGTTTTCGCCGAGAGCGTACTCCTCGAAGGAGATGGACGGATCCTTGCTGTCGATGGTCAACGGATTCTTGCCCTGGGCTTCGAGGTCGGGATTGTAGCGGTACAGCGGCCAGTGTCCGCTGAGCACAGCTTTCTTCTGCTGCTCAAGGCCCTTGGCCATGTTGATTCCGTGGTTGATGCAGTGGGCGTACGCGATGATCAACGACGGACCGTCATAGGCCTCGGCCTCGGCGATGGCCTTGATTGCCTGGTTCGGATTGGCGCCGAGGGCGATCCTGCCGACGTAGACGTTGCCGTACGTCGAGAAGATCATGCCGATATCCTTCTTCGGCAGTTTCTTGCCGCCGGCGGCGAACTGGGCGGTGGCGGCACGCGGTGTCGACTTCGACATCTGGCCGCCGGTGTTCGAGTAGACCTCGGTGTCGAGCAGCAGCACGTTGACGTTCTCGCCGCTGGCCAGGACATGGTCGAGACCGCCGTAACCGATGTCATAGGCCCAGCCGTCGCCGCCGACGATCCACACCGATTTCTTCACCAGGTAGTCGGCGACGTGGTAGAGACGGACGGCGATCTGGTTTGTGCTGCCCTCGAGCTTGGCCTTGAGTTTTGCCACCCGCTCGCGCTGCCCCTCGATGGCGGTCTGGGTCAACTGGTCGGCCATGAGGATGTCGTCCGCCATTTTTTTGGTGATCAGCTTGCCGGCGACCGCCTCGTGGAGCAGTTCGGCCGCCTGCAGGGCCAGCTTGTTGACCGAGAAGCGCATGCCGAGGCCGAACTCGGCGTTGTCTTCGAAGAGCGAGTTGGACCAGGCCGGTCCGCGCCCGTCGCTGCGCTTGCAATATGGAGTAGTGGGCAGGTTGCCGCCGTAGATCGACGAGCAGCCGGTGGCGTTGGCGATCAGCATCCTGTCGCCGAACAGCTGGGTGACCAGCTTGACGTAAGGGGTCTCGCCGCAGCCGGCGCAGGCGCCG
>CAYYWK010000534.1:0-2725 GCA_964475345.1 uncultured Desulfobulbus sp. | reverse complement strand
GCTCCTCCTGCAGCAGGGCATTGAGCAGGCTTGACTTGCCGACGTTGGGCACCCCGGCGATGACCACCGAGATTCCCTCGCGAACGATCCGCCCCTGCTCCGCCGACGCGATCAGCTGCCGCAGCGGTTCTGTCACCTGCTCCTGGAGGATCTGCCCGAGATGGCCGTGATCGACGATCTCCACGTCCTCGTCCGGGAAATCGATGGCCACCTCGATGAAGGCCTTCATCTGCATCAGGCCCTGGCGGATTGCCTCGATCCGCTGGAAGAGCGCGCCTGCCAGCTGGGCCTGGGCCTGGTCGATGCCCCGGCGGGTTTTGGCCGAGAGGATGTCGATCACCGCTTCGGCGCGGGTCAGGTCGATACGGCCGTTGAGAAAGGCGCGCTTGGTGAATTCGCCGGGGTCGGCGAGACGGACCCCCTGGGCGAGAAGGACTTCGAGGATGCGGCTGAGCAGGAGATAGCTGCCGTGGCAGTGAATTTCGACCACATCCTCGCGGGTGTAGGTGCGGGGGGCGCGCATGAAGACGGCCAGGACCTCGTCGAGGATCCTGTCCTTGCCGGGCTGGACGATGTGCCCGTAGTAGAGCCGGTGGCTGCTGAAGCCGCAGGCGGGGTCGCGGGGCCTGAAGACCCGCTGCAGAGCCGGCAGGGCCTGCCGGCCGCTGATCCGGATGATGCCTATCCCACCCGATCCCGGCGGGGTGGATATCGCGGCAATGGTCTGTTCCGCTTCGTCTGCAGTCATCACACCACCATGGAGGCAGGCGGCGAGCCTGCCCCGATCAGCTCTCGTTCTCCTCTGTCGGCGAACCGCCGGTCCGCGGCTTCTTCCCGCGGGGGGCCGGTTTTTTCCTGGGGACGCTCTTCCCGCCTTTGCCCGGCTTGTAGATGAGGATTTTCTTGAACAGGCCGTCACCGACCGAACGGCTGCGGATTTCCTTGTCCTCCTGGAGGACCATGTGCACTTCGCGGCGCTCGGAGGGGTTCAGGGCCGGGATGACCTGGCTCTTGCCGTCGGCCTTGACCAGGGCGGCCAGCTCCAGGGCCTTCTCCCGCAGCTCCTCGATCCGTTTCTGCCGGAATTCGCCGACATCGATAGATACCCGCAGGCGCTCGGCGGTCTTGCGGGCGACGATCTTGCGCAGCACGTACTGCAGGCTGTCGAGGATCTTGCCCTCCTGGCCGGTCAGATCCTCCTCGTGCTCGCCATGGATGGTGCAGACCACGGACAGCCCGCGGGCCTCCGTCTCGAGCCGCGACGGCATTTTCATCAACTCGAGCAGGGCCGCCAGTTCGGCTTCGACGATGGCCATCGCCTCGGGGCTGGCCTCTCCTGCCTCGTCCTCTTCCGGCACCGCATCTTCGGAGAGGTCCTCGACGGGGATGACGGCTGCAGGCGCCGGCGCTGCGGCCGGTTTTTCCCTGGCCGTGTCGTCGGACCGCCTGTCGGCGGCCTTCCTTTCCTCTTTTTTTACGGGAGCGGCCTGCGGTTTCGGCGTTTCCGCCGGGACAGGGGCTGCCTCTTTCTTCACTGCCGCCCGGATGTGGGCCTTTTTCCGCCGCAGTCCGAAAATTCCTGTGGAACCGGTCTCGACGACCTCGATATCGAGCTGTTCCTGGGGGACCTTCAGTTCAGCGCAGGCCTGCCTGATCGCATCGGCGACTTCCTTGCCAAAAAAATCCTTTTTCTCCACTGACATCGAATAACTCCAGATTGGTCTCAAGGCAGCGATGCGGGGCCATTGCCCGGCAGCGCCGCCATTGGTCTCAGGCGGTCGCCTTGCCGCTGCGGTTGATCAGGTACTGCTGCAAGATTGCCAGCAGGTTGTTGACGAACCAGTACAGGACGAGACCGGAGGCAAAGTTGAGAAACATGAACGTGAAAATGACCGGAAGAAACATCATGATCCTGGCCTGGGTCGGATCTGCCGTCGTCGGCGTGAGTTTCTGCTGCAGGAACATCGAGGCCCCCATAAGCAGGGTGAGGACCGGCAGCCCGCCCAGGTAGGGGATATCGAAACCGATCCACAGGCGATCGGGGGCGGCCAGGTCGTTGATCCACAGCATGAACGGCGCATGGCGCAGCTCGATGCACTGCAGGAGGACCTTGTACAGCGCAAAGAAGACCGGAATCTGCAGCACCATCGGCAGGCAACCCCCCAGCGGGTTGACCTTGTAGGTCTTGTAGAGGTTCATCACCTCCTGGTTCATCCTGGCCGGGTCGTCCTTGTATTTTTCCTTGATCTTCAGCATTTTCGGCTGCAGTTTCTGCATGTTCTTCATGGACTTCATGCCCTTCTGGGTGATCGGCCAGAAGACAGCCTTGAAGAGAACCGTCACCAGGATGATGGCGATGCCGTAGTTGCGGCAGAAACTGTAGAAGAAGTTGAGCATCCACAGGGTCGGCTTGGCGATGACGTCGAACCAGCCGAAGTTGACGGCCTTGTCCAGGCTGAAGCCGATCTCCTGGAGCAGCCTCAGCTTCTTGGGACCGTAGAAGATGTGGTACGTGTATTCCTTGGTATTGCCTGCCTGCAGGGTTTCGAGATCGCCGGCCAGCACCGTCGAAGTCAGGGCTTCCGTGCCCTGCATGGTGAAATTGACCCCTTCCTCGCCCCGGGGAATGATCCCGCAGAGAAAATAGTTCCCCATATACCCGGCCCATTCGATCTTGCCGGAGATGCTCTTGGGGCCTTCCGCTAACTCCTTGGCCTTGATTTCA
>CAYYWK010000533.1:0-2729 GCA_964475345.1 uncultured Desulfobulbus sp. | reverse complement strand
GTATTGATAGAACTGAAAGCCCATAGTGTATGTTCCAATTATTCGATTCTATTATTTCCTGATCTTACACAAGGAGATCCCAGATCATCCGCCACAAGGTCTTCAAACCCATCAAAAAACCCTGTTTCTGCGGCTTGCCCATGGAATACTCGGTATACCGGACCTGAATGGGAACCTCCATGAAGCGCAGCCGATGATTTTTGATCTCGCGGATGACTTTGCTGTCATATTCATACTTATCCGCCCGGGTATCGATGATGGAGGCGGCATAGTGAGAGTAGGCGCGGAACCCTGATTGGCTGTCGGTGACATGCATACCGTAAAAAAGCCAGGTGACGAGGTTGCCTATCGTATTGGCGAGTATTTTGATTTTCGGCATTCCTTCCCCGTTCACCAAACGCGTACCCAGAACGACATCGTAGCCATCACAGAGAATGGGGCATATCAGATTCTCGATATCCGCCGGATCATGCTGACCATCACCATCCATGGTAACGACCACATCAGGTTGCAGCCGTTGCGCGGCAACGATGCCGGTTTTGGTGGCAGCTCCTTTTCCCCGGTTGATCCTATGGCGGAGAACAACGACATCCCGGGCCTGGCATGCCATCCGGAAAGTGTCGTCCTTACTCCCGTCATCGATCACGATAATGGTATACTCTCCATGGCGCCGTACTTCCTCGATAACCTGCCGTATAACCTGCGCTTCGTTATACACAGGGATTACGATGCAGACAGAATTATGACCAGCCTGACTCATTCCGCCCGCCGAATATTTCGTCACTTTTTCGTATTTTCAAGCAGTAGAACCAACCGTTCAGATCAACAACCTCCGGACCGGAATCACCAGCCGAGGCACCACCATCGCCAGAGCCAAAGGAATCGCCTGCAGGGTCAGACGATTCCAGGACGTCCCCACCTGCCAGTAGATATCCGCCGTATGGAACACAACAATGATGCAATACGCAAGCATCATCCCGACTGGCAGAAGAAAATCTTCACGCTGTTTCGAACGACACAGCGCATAAACGATCGAGGCCACAAGTCCCAACAGCACCACGTTCCACTGGCGGGGATCCGCCCACATCCTGACGATCACCTCAAGCGCGGTGGGCAGACGTTCAGCAGCCCTTGTCAGAGTTTCCAGACTGAGGTGCAGGCCTTCGGTGGCATGGGATGAAAGAGCGAGGTGGATCTTCACCCAATAGACCCATGGCAGGTAGAGGAAAAAGAACATCCCCGCCAACATTCCCATCGCCTTGAAGCGACCTGGCCTTCGAGAGAAAAAAATCCAGAGAACGACCAGTACCGAAAACAGAACTCCTTCGTTTTTCGTCAAGGCGGTTGCGACGGTGAGAATGGCCGCGCACGCGATATCCACGTTCGACCCGGTTACCCGCCAGCGGGTCAGACAGCCGTATGTGCAGATGGTCATCAACCAGAAAGGCGCTTCAGCGTAACTCCAGGATGCAACCAGCGGGACCATCGGGATTGTGGCGAATAGTGCGGCAGCAAGCAGCGCCGCCCGGCGGCTGTCACTATTGCGCCGCACCACGTGGATGAGCTCCCAGCTGCACATCAGCATGAATACTGGCCCCCAGATGCGGCTTCCCATCTCTTCCCAGCCTCCGCCGCACCAGCCGGACAAGGCCCATACGGCCGGCCACAGCAGAGGGTAGTCGCCATGGCCGAAATATGTCACATCCAGCAAAGGCCCGACAGACAGGGCAAGGGCCTTGGCCTTGGGTCCCCAGATCGCCCAGGCGTCCCAGTCGTCCGGGACGACCACCACGGCCATCAGCGCACTCCAAACAAGGCTAAAAAACAGGAGCGCGATGAAAAGCAGCTCCCACCAGTCGAACCGAGCAGCACGCCAATAAGCCCTAACCAGTCTCACTGGATAAGCGCTGCCCCCCTCCTCTTTCAACGTGCGATGTTTCTTGAGTGCATGGGCCAGCCGCCACAACCATCCGCAGCCGGAGACAACCAGCAGCGCGGCGAAACCGGGAGATGCTCGATGGAAAATCGCCTTTGACGCTACCACGGCCAACATGACCAGCAGGCAGCTCAACGCAAAGGCCTCTGGAACACTCATCCCTGACCTATGGGGCAGCCTGCGAAGGAGCAGGGTTATCCCGGCTACGACCAGCAGCGATCCCAACGGGGCGGACACTGCCGGAAATGGAACATTTTTTTCGAGGATGTGTTCAGTACCCTCTCCGTGTATCTGCAGCGAGTCGACATCGACCACGTAGCGTTCGCTGCCCCGCGGTACCCGCGGCAGCAGGAGGTATTTGAGGTAGGATTGCCGGTTGCTGTCGCCGTGTATCGAGTAGGAAGCATCCTTGGGCCATGTTTCCAATCGGGGGAGCAACGCCAGAACGCCATCCGGCAATCCCGCCTGTTTCCAGATGGCCTCGCGCTGGCCTAGCGGCTCGACACCCAGATAAACCGCCCGTTCACGCTGCCACCACAGGGAATACATGGCCGCAAGGGCTGCCAGGCTCACGATGATCCAGCAGCCCAGCAAGCCTTTTGCAACGAAGCGTCGCCAAAAAGGAGAAATCATGTCGTCCGGCCGTTACCCTTCGTTCTTGAGAGAACTGAAGACACCCAGCTGATACCAAAGACGGGCCAGAAAAATGACGGGCAGACAGGGGAGCAGCTTCCCTGGCCGGGCTGCGAGCAGCCAGACCACGGGCAGGAAACAGCTGTCCGGCAGCATCAGC
>CAYYWK010000532.1:0-2731 GCA_964475345.1 uncultured Desulfobulbus sp. | reverse complement strand
CCTTCATGACCCTCAACGTGACTGGTGTCATCCTCGAATCCGGTATGCCCAGAGAGGATATCCAGATCCGTTCCTTCGAGGCAGGCGATGCCCTGCGCAGCGAGATAGAGGATTTTATCCGTCATGTCGGCATGCGGACCCGCCCGGTGGTTTCGGGAGAGGAGGGGCGCAGGGCCTTGGATGTGGCGCTGCAGGTCATGACCCAGATCCGCGAACACCAGAATCTCGAAGTCTTTCAGAAGATCCGCGAGGGATTCGGGAAACGATGAACAGGCAGGTGATGGTCGTCACCGGCGAGGCATCGGGCGATCTGCACGGGGCCAATCTTGTTCGGGAGATGCAGCGACAGGACGGCAACCTCCGCTTCTGCGGCATGGGCGGGGATGAACTGGCCGCCTGCGGCATGGAGATCCTCTGCGATGCGGCGATGGTCGCGGTAGTCGGCATCACCGAGGTGATCGCCCATCTCGGCGATATCCTGAAGTGCCGCAGGATACTGGTCGATCGCCTCACAAGCAATCCCCCGGACCTGCTGATTCTGATCGACCTTCCCGATTTCAACCTGCCACTGGCCAAGACCGCGAAACAACGAGGCATCCCCGTCTTCTACTATATCACCCCGCAGGTCTGGGCCTGGCGTAGCGGCAGGGTGAAAACCATCGGCAGAAGGACAGACAAGATCGGGGTCATCCTGCCCTTCGAGGAGTATTATTTCAGGCAGCGAGGGGTTGCTGCCCACTATGTCGGGCATCCGTTGCTCGACTCCGTCACGGTGCGTCTGTCTACCAGCCAGTTCTGCCTGGAACACGGCATCTCCGAATCGACGCGACGGGTGTGCCTGCTGCCGGGCAGCCGCAAGAGCGAGATAGGCTATCTGTTGCCCAGATTCATCGAGGCCGCGAGACTGCTGCAGAAGACCTGCGAAGAACAGATGGTCTTCCTGCTGCCGCTTGCTTCAACACTGAGCAGGCAGGACCTTGATGACAGAGGTCTGGCCGGGGCAGACGATGTCGATATCCGCGTGATCGAGGGACAGCGGTACGAAGTGATGGCAGCCTGCGAGGCGGCCATAGCCGCCTCCGGAACGGTGACTCTTGAACTTGCTTTGCTCAACATTCCGACAGTGGTCTGCTACCGGCTGGCCCCGTTGACCTATCATCTCGGCAGGATGCTGGTGAATCTGCCGCATTTCTCGCTGGTCAATCTGATTGCCGGCTCAACGGTTATTCCCGAGCTGTTGCAGGATCAGGTCAGCGCCAATGGCATCTGTCAGCAGGTCCGCTTGATGCTCGACGATGACGGTTATAGAGGAGATATCCTGCAGGGGCTGGAGAGGGTGCGGCAACGCCTTGGCGGAACGGGAGCTTCAGAGCGGGCCGCCAGCCTGGCCTTGACCATGCTGCGGTGAAGGGGGGGCCAAGAAAGTGGACAATGAAGATCCATCGACCTGGGGGGAAGCGCCAGTGGAACTGGCCGTGGACGGCGTCCTCGATCTGCATGTGTTTTCTCCAAAGGATATCAAACACCTGGTGCCTGATTACCTGGAACTGTGCCATGCGGCAGGGATATGCCAGGTCCGCATCATCCATGGCAAGGGCATCGGCAATCTCCGGCGATCCGTGCATGCCATTCTCGCCAGGCACCCGCTGGTTCTGCGTTTCGCAATTGCCGGAAGCGAATCGGGGAACTGGGGAGCCACTCTCGTCGATCTGCGGCCTCATTCGCGTGAAAATCCTGAAGAACACTCCTGATCAAGAACGTAGTCCCGTCTGGTTCCGGTAAAAGGGCAGGTGAAGGCGAGGGAACAGGCGGTCAGCCGCAGGTCGGCCGTTTCCCGGCGGTTGCCGTACCGCCGGTCTCCCACCAGAGGATGGCCGATGCTGCTCAGGTGCCTGCGTATCTGGTGGTACCTGCCTGTCTCGAGAAGGACCGCCACATGGCTTGTTCCCGCCTCCGCGCAGCTGCCCAGCACCGTTATCGTGGTCCGTGCCGGCCTGCCGTCAAGCGGCGTGTCGCAGACGATACTGTCTCCTGGCTGGCCGAGAATGCCATGGATGTCTGCCTGGTACCTCTTTTCAATCTTCCTGTCTTGAAACATCGCCGACAGCCGGGCTGCAGCATTGCGGCCGTGGGCAAGAAGCACGAGTCCCCGGGCTTCCCGGTCGAGGCGGTGGACGAGGCGGGCGGCAGTGGCGATGCCGGGAGTTTTCTCGGCAAACCTCAGCAACGAGCAGTGATCGCCATAGCGGCTGCCCTGGCTGAGCAGGCCGGCAGGCTTGTCCCAGACGCTGTAGTGGCGCTCAAGGGCGAGGCATTTCGGTATTGGCGGAAAAAGGTCCAGCACCTCGCTGTCATAATACAGGGCAAGCTGGTCGCCTGCCCGCAGGGGGAAGCTGGCCTTGCGGAGGCGTTGTTCTTTTTCCCCCTGCCTGTGCAGCCATACGGCTCCCTTGGCCATCGCGTCCTTGATGGCGGTCTTTGAAAGACCGGCGGCGGGGGCCAGCAATTCGGGCGGTGTCGCTGCTGCGGCAACCGTCAGCCTGACGATTGTGCGGGATGTTTGCTTATTTGCCAAAGCTGCAGGCGGGGTAATGACAGGTCGGACAGTTTCGGCAGAATCCGCCATGACCGAGCGCCGCGAGTTCCCTGCACCCGATCGTCTCGTTTGCAAGCACCCGCGGCAGCACTAGATCAAGGACGGTGATCCTGTGATACATGCCGCAGGCCGGGA
>CAYYWK010000531.1:0-2757 GCA_964475345.1 uncultured Desulfobulbus sp. | reverse complement strand
GTGGCGATGCGCAAGGGGCGGTTCGAGCTTGCCGACGGCGGCACCATCTTCCTCGACGAGGTCGGCGAGATTCCACTGGCCCTGCAGGCCAAGCTGCTGCGGGTGCTCCAGGAGCGGAGCTTCGAGCGGGTCGGTGGCACCAAGACCCTGACCGTCGATGTCCGGATCATCAGCGCCTCGAATCGCGACCTCAAGGAAGAGGTCATGCAGGGAAGGTTCCGCGAAGATCTCTATTACCGTCTCAACGTCATCCACGTCACCCTGCCGGCGCTGCGCGAGAGGATGGACGACATGCCGCTGCTCGTCGACTTCTTCATCGACAGGTTCGCCGGGAAACTGCAGCGGCCCGGCCTTTCCATCACCAAAGAGGCGCTGCGACTCTTGATGACCCTGCCCTGGGAAGGCAATGTCCGCGAACTCGAGAACACCATCGAACGTGCGGCGATCCTCTGCGACAACAACTGCATCGATGCCGGGGATGTCCAGCCGGAGTCGGTGAACATGGAAAGCCACACGGCCTGGAGCCAGGGACTTGACCTGCACCAGATCATCCCTGATTCGGCCTCGCTGAACGATGTCCTCTATGCCGTCGAGGAAAAGATGCTGGTGGAGGCCCTCGAGGAAACCGGTTTTGTTCAGGCAAGGGCCGCCGACCGACTTGGCATCACCAAGAGCCTGCTCCAGTACAAGATGAAAAAATACGGGATCAAGAGAAGGAAATAGCCGTCGAACCGATTGCGTCCTCCATACGCACAGGGTTTAGGTGACCAGTGAAGGCGACGTACGAGGAACTCGCAAGGGAGGTTGAGGAACTGCGCAGGGAGGTCGAGAGGCGATCCAGGTCCTCGGAGATCAACCGGGTGCTCCTCACCATTTCGAGCACCGTCAGCCGGGCGGAGGTCCTCGAGGACCTCTATGCCGCCATCCATGCCGCACTGGGCGGGGTCATCGACACCACCAACTTCTTCATCGCGCTCTACGATGAAAGAAACGATATCTTAAGCTTCCCCTACTGGGTTGACACCGTCGATGTCCAGTCTCCCAGGGTCATCGAACTCAGCCATAAGGAATCGCTGTCCGGCGAGGTCATCCGCAGCGGTCGCCCCTTGCTGGTGCGACGAGCCGAGGTCTTGACGCGGTACAGCAGTTCTGCGCTTGAAATCCCTCCCTGCACGGTGGCCGAGGTCTGGCTGGGCGTTCCGCTGCAGACCGGCGAGAGGATGATCGGGGTGATGGCGGTGCAGAGCTATACCGACCCCGACCTCTACGGCGAAGACGACGCCCATCTGCTGATATCGGTTGCCGGCCAGGTTGCCCAGGTTATCGAGCGCAAGCGCTGGGAGCACGACCTGCATGACAGCGTCGCCTATCTGGAGAGCGTATTCCGGGCAGCGCCGGTGGGCATCGGGGTCAACGTCAACCGGGTTTTCCGCCAGGTCAACCAGCGGCTGTGCGAGATGACGGGTTACGCCAGCGAGGAACTGATCGGCCGCAATGCCCGGATGCTCTATCTCGACGACGCCGCCTACGAATACGTCGGCCGGGTCAAATACCAGCTGATACGGCAGCACGGAACCGGCACGGTGGAAACCAGGTGGTTGTGCAGGGACGGCCGGGTCATTGATGTGCTGCTCAGTTCCACGCCGCTCGACGTCAGCGACCTCTCTAAGGGCGTCACCTTCACGGCGCTGGACATCACTGGCCGCAAGCAGGCCGAGGCCGAGCGCGAGAGGCTGATGATCGCCATCGAACAGGCCGGCGAGATCGTTGTCATCACCGACCCGGCCGGCACTGTCACCTATGCCAACCCGGCCTTTCATGCGATAAGCGGCTATGGCCCCGAGGAGACGATCGGCAAGAACCTCCGCCTGCTCAAGAGCGGGGTGCAGGACGAGACCTTCTATCGCGAGATGTGGGGCGTGATCGCCGGCGGCAGGACCTGGAACGGCCATATCACCAACCGCCGCAAGGACGGCTCGCTGTATGTCGAGGACATGACCATCTCGCCGGTTTTCGACGCAGAGGGCAGGATCGCCCATTATGTCGCCGTCAAGCGCGACATCACCGATCATCTGCGGATGACCGAGCAGCTCCAGCAGGCCCAGAAGATGGAGGCCATCGCCCGCCTGACGGGAGGTGTCGCCCATGACTTCAACAATATCCTGATGATCATCATCGGCTACAGCGAGATGGCGCTGGAGCAGGCCGCTGGCGACCACCTGCTCCGCGCCAACATCGAGAAGATCCTCGATGCCGCCCAGCGCTCGGCAGGCATCGTTCGCCAGCTGCTGGCTTTTGCCCGCAAGCAGACCATCACGCCGGTGCCGCTTGATCTCAACGAGGCAGTGGGGCGGATGCTCACCATCATCCACCGCCTGATCGGCGAGGATATCGAACTTGCCTGGAGGACCGGCAAGGACCTCTGGCTGGTGCACATGGACCCTGCCCAGGTCGACCAGATAATCGCCAATCTCTGCGTCAACGCCCGGGATGCCATTAACGGTATCGGCCGGGTGACGATCAGCACCGGCAACATCGGCCTTGGCGAGGAAAACCGCGACAAGTTCGCCGACCTGGTCCCTGGCGAATACGTCCGGCTGAGCGTCAGCGATGACGGCCGCGGCATGGACCGACAGACGCAGGAGCATATCTTCGAACCATTTTTCACCACCAAGGACGTCGGCCATGGGACGGGTCTCGGGCTGGCCACCGTCTACGGCATCGTCAAGCAGAACAACGGCTACATCGAGGTCAGCA
>CAYYWK010000530.1:0-2762 GCA_964475345.1 uncultured Desulfobulbus sp. | reverse complement strand
GTCAACCGAGGTCAGGGTGCGAGCCAGCAGCAGTTCCACCCAGGAGAACATAAAGCAGAAAAAGGCGGTGACGCCGATGCCGGAAGCGATGTTGGGGATAAAAATCCTGAAAAAAAACCGCGGCCAGGAATAGCCGTCGATGTAGGCCGTTTCGTCGATTTCCTTGGGGACGCCCGACATGAACCCTTCGAGAATCCAGATGGAAAGGGGCAGATTGAACAGGCAGTGCGCCAGGGCAACGGTAACATGCTTGTCAAACATGCCGAGCGACGAATAGAGCTGGAAGAAGGGGAGGGCGAAAACCGCCGGCGGGGCCATGCGGTTGGTCAAGAGCCAGAAGAACAGATGCTTGTCGCCGACGAAGCTGTAGCGGGAAAAGGCGTAGGCGGCCGGCAGGGCGAATGTCACCGAGATGACCACGTTGATGCTGACGTAGATCATCGAGTTGATATAGCCCGAATACCAGGACTTGTCGGTGAAGATCACCCGGTAGTTGTCGAAGGTGAAATTCTGCGGCCACAGCGAGAAGACCGAGAGGATTTCCTCGTTGGTCTTGAAGCTCATGTTGAACAGCCAGTAGATCGGCAGCAGCAGCAGGAAGATGTAGACGACCGGAACGATCCATTTCAGTCGCATGTCAGGACTCCGTATGGGTGGTGCTTTCCTGGCCGACGGTGCTCATGACGGTGTAGAAGATCCAGGAGAACAACAGGATGACGAGAAAGTAAACCAGCGACATGGCGGCGGCGTTGCCGAGGTCGAACTGGCCCACCGCCAGCTTGACCAGGTCGATGGAGAGAAAGGTCGTCGAGTTGCCGGCGCCGCCGCCGGTGACGACGAAGGGCTCGGTGTAGATCATGAAACTGTCCATGAAACGCAGCAGCACCGCGATCAGCAGCACCCGGTGCATCTTCGGCAGCTGGATGTAGCGGAAGATCGCCCAGCGCGAGGCCCCGTCGATCCGCGCCGCCTGGTAGTAGGCGTCCGGAATCGAGCACAGGCCGGCGTAGCAGAGCAGGACGACGAGGCTGGTCCAGTGCCAGATGTCCATGACGATGACGGTGATCCAGGCGGCGATCGGGTCCTGGGTGTAGTTGTAATTGATGCCGAAGCCGGCCAGGGTGTGGCCGAGCAGGCCGATGTCGACCCGGCCGAAGATCTGCCAGATGGTGCCGACGACGTTCCAGGGGATCAAGAGCGGCAGGGCCATGTTGACCAGGCAGAGCGGCACGCCCCAGCCCTTCCTGGGCATGGTCAGCGCAATGGCGATGCCCAGGGGGATCTCGATGGCGAGGATGATGCCGGAAAACAGCAGCTGCCTGAGGAAGGCCTCGTGGAAACGCTCGGAGTGGATCAGGTCGCGGAACCAGTCGAAGCCGACCCAGAAGAAGACGTTGTTGCCGAAGGTGTCCTGCACCGAGTAGTTGACCACCGTCATCAGCGGGATGACGGCGCTGAATGCGACGATCAGGAAGACCGGCAGGACCATGAACCAGGCCTTCTGGTTGACTCGTTTCTCAATCACAGTGCGCTTCCCTCCACCAGGTGTTCATCGATGTAGACGTTGGCATGGGCCGGGTCGATGACCAGGCTGCCCATGTCGCCGGTCAGTTCGGCCGCTTCGGTCATGACCACGTTGAGCTGGCTGCCGTTCAAGGCCACCCGGGCGATCTTGTGGCGGCCGATGTCGTCGATTCTGAGGATCTTCACCGGCAGGCCGCCATCGCCCGGCGGGTTCAGCTGCAGGTATTCCGGGCGGATGCCGATTTCGCTCTTTCTCCCCGGCGGCGCCTGGTAGGAGCGGGCCAGGGCGATCTCGAAACTGCCGATACGGGCCCGGTTGCCGGCCAGGGTGCAGGGCAGGACGTTCATGCCGGGCGAGCCGATGAAGTAGCCGCCGAAGGTGTGGGCCGGCCGCTCGAAGAGGTCTTCCGGGGTACCGATCTGGACGATCGCGCCGCCGTACATGACGATGACCTCGTCGGCGAAGGTCAGCGCCTCGGTCTGGTCGTGGGTGACGTAGATCATCGTGAAGCCGAATTTCTTGTGCAGGGCCTTGAGCTGCGAGCGCAGCTGCCATTTGAGGTGCGGGTCGATGACGGTCAGCGGTTCGTCGAAGAGGATGGCGTTGACGCTCTTCCTGATCAGGCCGCGGCCCAGCGAGATCTTCTGCTTGGCATCGGCGGTGAGGTTGCTGGCCCGGCTGTAGAGGTCGTTTTCGAGGCCGAGCATCTGTGCAAGTTCGATGACCCGCGGCTCGATCTCGGCCCTGGTCCGGCCCCGGTTCTTCAGCGGGAAGGCCAGGTTCTCGAAGACCGTCATGGTGTCGTAGATCACCGGGAACTGGAAGATCTGGGCGATATTGCGTTTTTCGGTGGGCAGGCGGGTGACGTCCTGGTCGCCGAACAGCACCTGGCCGCGGGTCGGTATCAGGAGACCGGAGATGATATTGAGCAGCGTCGTCTTGCCGCAGCCGGACGGCCCGAGCAGGGCGTAGGCGCCGCCGTCCCGCCAGGTGAGGTCGAGCTTCTTCAGGGCGAAGTCGGCTTCGTTCTGCGATTCTCCGCGGTAGGAGTGGGCGACTTCCTTGAGGGTGATGTTGGCCATGTTCGCTTTCCTTAACGCGCCGGCTCGAGGTCCGGGGTGGCGACGAGCTGCTGCCGCTCGTCGAAGACATAGAATCTGCCGGGATCGAGGAAGACCTCGATGGTAGTGTCAATGTCGAGGTTGTGGATGCCGTGGGCCAGCGCCACCCAGCGCTG
>CAYYWK010000529.1:0-2766 GCA_964475345.1 uncultured Desulfobulbus sp. | reverse complement strand
GGCCCGCGTCTCGTCCAGGATGATCGGCCCGTTGCTTCCCACCAGGATCAGGCTCCGCTCGCTTGACAGAACGAAGCCCTCCGGAAACACCTCGAAGAAGGACTTGAGCACGGCCCTCAGCGTCGTTTCGTTCATGCGGAAGAGATTGAGCCACTGCGCAAAGAGGCCGCCGTCGTTCAGACGCCTGTTGGCGATCTCCCAGAACTCGCGGGTGAAGACACCCGCGGTGCCGGCCACCCAGGGATGCGACGGCTGCGACACGATGAGGTCGTAGCTTTCGTCTTCGACGGCAAGCGTATTGCGCGCGTCATTGTAGGTGATCTCGAAACGGGCATCGTCAAGCACCGTCGCGGGGCTGCCTGCCACGCCGCGGACCGCTTCGGTCACGGCGGGTTCGAGTTCGACGATCCTGATGCGCGTCACGTCGGTGTCCGCGAGAACCGCGGCCGTGTTGCCGGCGCCCAGTCCGATGACCAGGGCCGACTGCGGATCGGTGTGCAGGATGTAGGGCACGAGGCCAAGCAGCACCTCGATGACCGGCACGTCGCCCGGATCGCCCGGCGTGAAGCCCGCCTCGTTCAGTCCGTTGTTCTGCAGCAGCATCTGCTTGCCGTCATAGCTGGTCAGGCTGATGACGCCGGCCTTTCCTTCCTTGAGAAAGTGAAAGGTCGGCACCTTGCCCGCGCGCGAGCGGTCATCATAGCCGGCATTGGCAATCATGCTGCGATAGTCGATGCCCTTGGCCGCGGCGAGCAGGGCGATTGCAGCCAGCACGGGGACAAGGAGCGCCATGCGGCTGCGTAGTCGGGGAAGCCAAGGCATCCAGATGACGGCTGCAACGGCGGCGAGGCCGGCCATGGCGACCAGCAGGATGTCGGTTCCCCAGAGCGGGATGATCAGCAGTCCGCCGATCGCCGCGCCGGCGATGCTGAACAGCGTGTTGATGGCATAGGCCGTGCCGATGTCCCGACGCGTTGAGGTCCCGGCGCCGGTGCAGAGCTGGACGTTGAGCGGGAAGATGGCGCCCAGCAGCACGGTCGGCGGCAGCAGCGCAGCCGCGATGGTTGCGGTACGGATGAACATCAACAGGCCGGCATCCTCTCCGGCCCGGTTCATGATCGCCTGAATGTCCGGCAGGAGGCTCAGCAGGAAGCGGCTGGCGATCAGGGCGAAGGGAAGGGCAGCCAGCAGGGTCACCATTACTGCGGCAGGGGACGTCAGCGTCGCGATGCGTCGGCCCATGAGCCAGGCCCCCATGGCGATGCCGGCGAGGAAGACCGCGAGAATGATCGAAAGTCCGGAGATCGTGCTGCCGATGTAGATGACCAGAAACTTGGTCCATCCCACCTGCGAGGCGATCGAGACCACGCCGGTCAGCGCCAGTGTGATAAGGGCCGGCGTGCGGTAGGCCGGGCGCAGTGCTGTGTCTAGGGCGGGGAGCGTCGCCGTCCCGGGATCGCCATCGCCGCTGCGGGACAGCGCAAAGGCGAGGGCTGCGATGGCGAGGTTGACCGCAGCTGCCAGATAGACCGCGCCATCGAGTCCCAGTTCCGGGATGATCCACAGCCCTGACAGGGCCGCGCCCAGGACGGCTCCCAGCGTGTTGAGGCTGTAGAGCCTGCTGATCTGCCGTCCGGTATGGCCGCTGCGGTTTTCCAGCAGTGCGGCGGCGACGGGGAATGTGGCACCCATGGCGGTGGTCGGCAGGATCAGCAGAGCCAGGCAGAGCGCCGCCTTCAGGACGAGGCTGGACCCAAAGGCCGGCGCCAGCGCCAGGACCACGTCGAGGTTCAGCAGGATCGGCAGCAGGACAAGGGCCGAAAGCCCGATACAGACCTCGAGCAGGACATAGGTGGCGATCCGTGACCGGAGCCAGGTCATGCGCCCGGCCAGATGGCTACCCAGGGCGAGGCCGAGAAAGAAGGAGGAGATGACGATGGCAACCGATACGCTGGTCGCGCCAAGGCTCTGGCCGATCAGCCTCACCCAGGCGACCTGATAGATCAATCCCGCGAAGCCCGAGAACAGCAGGAAACCAGCAATCAGATTCGGCATGCCAAGCATTCGTCGCGGTCGCAGATCGGCCGTCACTTAACCGTCAACAGGCGCAGCCTGGCAACAGCATTCGCTGCCCCCGTTTGGAAAAGTCTATGCGCCGCTGGGTTGCAGTCGGTCCAGAAGCAAGCTCTTCATATTCTGCACAATTTATGGGCAGCGTCGATGGCTCTGTGCGGTACAGGGACCCAAGGTTGAGATTGCGGCGGCAGCGGTGCTTACAGTAACCTTCTCTGACGCAATGCAGCATGAACGGAGTCCCGCACAGATGGCGCCGATGTTCGAGAAGTTTGACGCGGGATTGAAGCGAAGCCTGCCTGAGGGGGCCGTGCTTCTCCAGGAAGGCATCAAGTCGGGCAAGTTGCTCATCCTCGCGGAGGGCCGCGTCGAGGTCCGGCGTGGCGAGACGCTGGTGGCCGTCATTGACGAGCCGGGCTCGGTCTTCGGCGAAATGTCGGCGCTGCTCGATGTCCCCCATACGGCCTCGGTGGTGGCCGTGACGCCGGTCACCGTCTATGTCTTCGACGACGCCAATGCCTATCTCCACTCCGATCCGGAGGTCTCGCTTACCGTCGCCCGCGTGCTGGCGCAGCGGTTGAACACGGTGACCACCTACCTGGTCGACATCAAGCGCCAGTATGCCAGCCACAGCAATCATCTCGGCATGGTCAGCGAGGTACTGGCCAGCCTCGTCTACCAGCAGCGCGCGGC
>CAYYWK010000528.1:0-2767 GCA_964475345.1 uncultured Desulfobulbus sp. | reverse complement strand
GGTTGCCGCCTTCTTGCCGGTGGCCGCCTTCAGCTGCTCCTGGGTGCTGCGGACACCCGCCTCGGCGGTGATCAGCTGCACCTTCAGCTGAGCCAGCTGAGCCTCATTGTTCTGCACCTCGATTTCGAAGGGCACCGGGTCGATCCTGAACAGCACCTGCCCCTTCTTGACCGGCCGGTTCGGCTCGATCGGCACCTCGGTGACCAACCCGTTGACCCGCGGGTTGATCGGCACCACGTAGTTGACCACCCGCACATCGTGGGAGGACGGGGCATAGATGTTCAGAAAGAGGATCAGGCAGGTGATGCCGATGATCGGGATGGTGATGGTGATGACCTGGGAAACGATATTCCAGGGAAGCCAGCGGAACTTGAAGAAGATCAGCCAGACGAAGAACGAGTAGATACCGAGAAGGATCGCTTCCATATCAGACCGTGCCTCCCTGCTTTGCCTGCTTACCGGCAAGTTGTGCTTCCAGCTCCTTCACCTTCGTCCGCAGCAGCTGCAGTTCGACGGGATCGACCGCCAAGCCGGCGGGCACCGGCTTTTTGCCGTGATCCGGTTCGACAGTGTCGGTGCCGTAGGCCATTTTGTACAGGACCGGTTTGGTATAGGCCCACAGCCAGGCCAGCGGCCACAAGATCCCGCCGAAAAACAGCGACAGCAGGCAAAGGGTCTGGATAGCCTTGGCCTGGGGGTGTTTGCGCTTCTCGGCGATCTTCTCCGGCAGAATATGCACCAGCCAGAAGGCGACGATGCCCGCGACCGGCACCAGGACCAAGACAACCCACGACAGCACATCAGCCGCCTTGTCCAGTGCCTCACCTTTGAATATCGAGGCCTGCACCGGGTCGACGGCAAGGACCAGGGTCAGCTGCACTGCCGCCATTGCAGACCAGAAGGGATGGCGCATCCGGAACGCTTTGCCACCGTTTAACCCAGGAAATGGCTGTTTGCTGGTATTCATGGGATCGAAATCCTCCTATTGATGACGTAATGACGCGTTCGCCTGATATCCCGTCACGGCTTGGATCCGGCGCCGGAAGTTGCGCCGTGCTTCCCCTGCCCCTGAAACATCCGGCTCACCACGGTGAAAAAGAAGCCCGTGGACCAGCCGCACATCAGGATCCCGGTCAGGGCTTCGATCCCGCCGACCAGCCGCCATCGCTCCGGCAGCACCAGGTCACCATAACCGGTGGTGGTATATGTCACCGAACTGAAATAGAGAGCCGATTCCAGATCGGGCATGACCTGCCCGAACAGGTAGTACAGTGCCCACAGGCAAATCTCCCCGATATGCAGCAGGACAAGCTGGCCTGCCATCAGAATCAGGAACCAGGTCGGCGGCCAGAATCGCTTGTCGGTGAATATATGCCGGCCATCGAGCCGACGCAGCAGGAGACGTATGCCTATTGCATGTATGGCAACACACAGGGCCAGCAGAACGAAACTGACGGCAAGCTTCGTGATCATCGACGCTCACCTGCCCCGGCACCCAAGGTCGCCGCCCCAGGCGGCGACCAGCCTGGCACATCATGCATGGTTACTGCACATTGATCGACACTGCCTCGGAATAGGTGATGACGATCCGGTCGCCGACCTTGACCCGGTCGAGATTGGCCGGATCCTTGACGTTGACGATCTGCAGGTTGCCGTCCGGCATCTTCAGCGTCGCGGTATTGACGCTCTTGTCGATATCCTCGATGGTCGCCGTCACCGTCCGCTCTCCACCCGCCACCATGCCCGGTTTACTGCCCGGAACGGCCCGAGCGACTTCCGCCAGGCTGTCATCCCACTCTTCGCCGGATTCCGCCATCCTGACCTTGACGATGTTGGCATAGGCCACGGTCACGGTATCGCCGGCCTTCACCTGCGGCAGGTTGACGACCTCCCTGCCGGCGAAGAAGCTGATCAGTTTGCCCTCGGCCGTTCGCAGCGTGACCAGCCTGGTCTTGTGATCGACCGCTTCGACCTGGGCGCTGACCGATGCCATCTCCGCCCGCTCGATGTTCAGGTCCTTCTTCGCCGTTTTCTCTCCGCATGCCGAAAAACCAGCCACGACAAACGCCAGCACCAGCAGCACCAATCCACTCCTCATGATTACCTCCCTGCAATGTGATGATTATTGGATTTTCCTTCTTTTAAAAAGCCTGCTCATTGCAACTTTTGCTTCGTTTCGACGAACAGCCGGCTCTGGGCCCCTGAATTCAGCTGCCAGCCAAGGGACTTCAGCTCGGCCTGCGCCTTGGCGCTGAAGTCTCCCAGCACCCAGATCTGGAAACCGGTCGGTGCTTTCTGCCCCTGCACCGGCTCGACCAGCCAGCTGGCAACCCCGGCCACCGCCGCACTCCACAGGACGTGATCGGCCGGGAACACCACCACCACCTCACCTTGTGTATTTCTGCCGTACAGGAACCTGCCCACCGGGGCAAACCTCTGCAGCGGGGACACGTTCCGGTGATACCCGGCCATCATCGTCGCGATCTCGGTAATGATCCTGGCCATCTCGTGAGTGCTGGCCTGCAAGGAGATGGTGACGAACAGCTGCCGGTTGGCCACCCCTTCCATCTTCTCCAGGGCGTCGACCATGATCGTCTGCAGAGCCGGGGAAAAGACGGGGTTGTTCAGATAAAGCTGCACCGTGTCCGGGTCGACCCGCATCGCCTCGAGCTTGCCTTTGTTGCGGACCCACAGCTCGGAGGCCGGCGTGTATCGCCCGTCCTCGAGGTAGAGCCAGGCGATGGCCGCCACCTCGAGCATGCCGAAC